>JBQCFN010000149.1:0-4348 GCA_051959035.1 Lysobacteraceae bacterium
CGGCCGCTGGCCTGCCAGTCGCTGGCGAGCAGGTAGAGGATGTCGTCGCCGTCGCACACGCCGCCGTCGCGGTCGACGAACAGCACGCGGTCGCCGTCGCCGTCGAAGGCGATGCCGAGGTCCGAACCGGTCGCGCGGCCGGGCGCGGGCAGGGGGTCGGGGTGGGTCGAACCGACGCCGGCGGGGAGGTTCACGCCGGTCGGGGCGGTGGCGCGCGGCTGCCCGCGCGCGCCGAGTTCGCGCAGCACCAGCGGGCCGAGCTGGTAGGTGGCGCCGTTCGCGCAGTCCATCGCGATGCGCAGGCCGCCGAGGTCGAAGCCCTTGGGAACCGCGTTCTTGCAGTGTTCGATGTAGCGGCCGAGCGCGTCGCGGGTGCGCACCGCCTTGCCGAGCTCTTCCGAGGCGACGGTGCGGAACGGCTGCTCCAGCGCGCCCTCGATGGCGAGCTCGGTGGCGTCGTCGAGCTTCTCGCCTTCGGCCGAGAAGAACTTGATGCCGTTGTCGTGGTGCGGGTTGTGCGAAGCGGAGATGACGATGCCGCCGTCGGCGCGCAGCGAGCGCGTGAGGTGGGCGACCGCCGGCGTCGGCATCGGCCCCATCAGCTGCACGTCCACGCCGGCGGCGACCAGCCCGGCCTCGAGCGCGGCCTCGAACATGTAGTTCGAGATGCGGGTGTCCTTGCCGATCACCACCAGCGGCTTGCGCCAGTTGTTGCGCGGCAGGGCGAAGCCGTAGGCGTTGCCCAGGCGCAGCACGAAGTCGGCGGAGATCGCGCCCTCGCCCACCCGGCCGCGGATGCCGTCGGTGCCGAAATACTTGCGGGTCATGCGGGGATCCGTGAGGGCGCGGTCAGGCGGCCTGGATGTCGGCGGCGGGCCTGGGTTGCTTCGTCAGCAGGGCGAGCAGGTCGGCGATGCGGTCGCGCAGTTCGCGGCGGTCGCAGATCTGGTCGATGGCGCCGTGCTCGAGCAGGAACTCCGAGCGCTGGAAGCCCTCCGGCAGGGTCTCGCGCACGGTCTGCTCGATCACGCGCGGGCCTGCGAAGCCGATCAGCGCGCCGGGCTCGGCCATGTTGATGTCGCCGAGCATCGCCAGCGAGGCCGACACGCCGCCGGTGGTCGGGTGGGTCATCACCGAGATGTACGGCAGGCCGGCGGCGCGCAGGCGGCCGAGCGCGGCCGAGGTCTTGGCCATCTGCATCAGCGAGAACAGGCTCTCCTGCATGCGCGCGCCGCCGGTGGCCGAGAAGCACACCAGCGGGGCGCCGATCTCCAGCGCGCGCTCGGCGGCGCGGGCGAAGCGCTCGCCCACCACCGAGCCCATCGAGCCGCCCATGAAGGCGAAGTCGAAGGCGCAGGCAACGATCGGGCGCGACTTCAGCGTGCCCTGCATCGCGATCAGCGCGTCGCGCTCGCCGGTCGACTTCTGCGCCGCCTTGATGCGGTCGCCATAGCGCTTCTGGTCCTTGAACTTCAGCACGTCGACCGGGCCGAGCTCGCCGGCGATTTCGACGCCGCTGCCGGCGTCGAGGAAGCGCGCGAGGCGCGCGCGGCCGCGGATCGCCATGTGGTGCCCGCACTTCGGGCAGACCTCGAGGTTGTCCTCGAGCTCGGGCCGGTAGAGCACGGTGCCGCAGCCGGCGCACTTCTCCCACAGCCCCTCGGGCACGCTGCGCTTGCGGCCGGTGGCCGGCTCGGTGCGGATGCGCGCGGGCATCAGTTTCTTCAGCCAGGACATGCGTCGAAGCTCGGGTGGATCGGTCGGACAGTCTACCGCAGGCCGTTCAGGCGGCCGCGTGGGCGTCGAGCGCGGCGCGCAGCGGGGCCAGGAAGGCGCGCGCCCGCCCGGCCGCGGTGGCGGGGTCGCCTTCGGCGAGCGCGGCGACCAGTGCGCTGCCGACCACCACGCCGTCGGCCTCGGCCGCCATCGCCGCGGCCGACGCCGCGTCCTTGATGCCGAAGCCGGCCACCACCGGCACCGCCGTGCGCGCGCGGATGGCGCGCAGGCGGTCGCCCGCCACGGCGGTATCGAGCCGGTCGGCGCCGGTCACGCCGGCGAAGCTCACGTAGTACAGGTAGCCCCGGGCGCCCGCGCACAGCCGCGCGAGGCGGTCCTCGCCGGTGGTCGGCGAGGCCAGCAGGATGAGCGCGAGGCCGTGCGCGCCGAAGGCGGCGCGGAACTCGGCCGCCTCTTCCGGCGGCAGGTCCACCAGCAGCACGCCGTCCACGCCCGCGGCCACCGCGTCGCGCGCGAAGCGCTCGGCGCCGCGGATCTCGACCGGATTGAGGTAGCCCATCAGCACGACGGGCGTGGCGTCGTCGCGCGTGCGGAACGCGCGCACGCAGTCGAGCACCCACGACAGGCCCGCGCCCCGCGCCAGCGCGCGTTCGGAACTGCGCTGGATGGTGGGACCGTCGGCCATCGGGTCGGAAAACGGCACGCCCAGCTCGAGCACGTCGGCGCCGGCGTCCACCAGCGCGTGCATCACCGGCACGGTCGCCTCGAGCGAGGGATCGCCCGCGGTGACGAAGGGGATCAGCGCCTTGCGGCCGGCGGCCCGCAGCGCTGCGAATCTGGCGTCGATGCGTGTCATGTGGATCCTGTGTGACGGCTGCCGTCCATGGCGCTAGGTTCGGCGCCCCCGACCCGCCCATCCATGGCCGGGCGGCAGGGCTCCCAGCGGCCGGTGGCCACTAGGCGTGCATCGCCACCCCTTCGCGCGCGGCGATCGTGTGCACGTCCTTGTCGCCGCGCCCGGACAGGTTGCACAGCACGATGCCGTCGCGCGGCAGGTCGCGCGCCAGCTTGATCGCCTGCGCGATCGCGTGGCTGGATTCGAGCGCTGGCAGGATGCCTTCGGTGCGCGCGAGCAGGTGGAACGCGGACAACGCCTCGTCGTCGGTGACGCCGACGTACCCGGCGCGGCCGGTGTCCTTGAGGAAGGCGTGCTCGGGGCCGACGCCGGGATAGTCCAGGCCCGCGGACACCGAATGCGTCTCCACGATCTGCCCGTCGTCGTCGCACAGCACGTAGGTGCGGTTGCCGTGCAGCACGCCCGGGCGGCCCGCCGACAGCGAGGCGGCGTGGCGGCCGCTGGCGATGCCCTCGCCCGCCGCCTCGGCGCCGACCAGGCGCACGCCGGCGTCGTTGAGGAAGGCATGGAAGATGCCGATCGCGTTGCTGCCGCCGCCGACGCAGGCGGTCACCGCGTCCGGCAGGCGGCCGTATTCGGCGAGCATCTGCGCGCGCGCCTCGCGCCCGACCACGGCGTTGAAGTCGCGCACCATGCGCGGGTACGGATCGGGGCCGGCGACGGTACCGATGATGTAGAACGTGTCGCGCACGTTCGTCACCCAGTCGCGCATCGCTTCGTTGAGCGCGTCCTTGAGCGTCGCCGAGCCGCTGGTCACCGGCACCACGGTCGCGCCGAGCAGTTGCATCCGGTAGACGTTGATCTTCTGCCGCTCGATGTCGGTCGCGCCCATGTAGACGACGCATTCCAGCCCGAGCCGCGCGGCCACCGTCGCGCTGGCGACGCCGTGCTGGCCGGCGCCGGTCTCGGCGATGATCCGGGTCTTGCCCATCCGGCTGGCGAGCAGCGCCTGGCCGATGGTGTTGTTGATCTTGTGCGCGCCGGTGTGGTTCAGGTCCTCGCGCTTGAGCAGGATGCGCGCGCCGCCGACCTCGCGGCTCAGGCGCTGCGCGAAGTAGATCGGGCTCGGGCGGCCCACGTAATGCGCGAGGTCGGCGTCGAACGCGGCGACGAACGCCGGATCCACGCGCGCCGCGTCGTAGGCCGCGGCCAGTTCCTGCAGCGGCCCGATCAGCGTTTCGGCAACGAAGCGCCCGCCATGGCGGCCGAAATGGCCGTCGGCATCCGGCCAGGCGTGGTAGTCGATCGGGGAATCCATCGGAGGTGCAGCCACGGGGGCTTTCCAGTGTAGCGGCTGGCCGGCGGCGGGGTTCAGCCGGTGGAAAAAACAGCCCTGCGGAATGAGCCGGGCTTTCCGGAACCCAGCCGAATTCTGGGCGTATGCGCGGCACGCTCCGCTTATTCAACGCTGCCCCCTGCCCGACGTGCGTGGCACGACGAGCCTGCCTTTGAGCCTTAATCCCAAGTGCGCTGCGCTTACCCGCGCTACGAAATTGCCTTTCCCGAACGCCACCGCGCGCTGTCCGAGCGACCGGGAGGATGGGGGTATTGCGACCAGCGCGCCATGGAGGGCGGGCGCCCGATGCGGGGCCCGCTGCCCCGACTGAGGGAAACGCAATGCCCCGGGCGTCCCGGCCGCGGGCCGACGCCTGCCTTTAAGCCTTAATCCCGAGTGCGCTGCGCTTACCCGCCCTG
>JBQCFN010000150.1:0-4124 GCA_051959035.1 Lysobacteraceae bacterium
CCGAGGGCGGTGCGTCCGCCTCGCCGCTGCCCGCGGCACCGGACGCCATCGGCGCGACCGGCACGGCCGCCGCGCACGGCGAGGCCGCCGGTGTGCCGCTCGCCAGCGCGCACCCGGGCGGCAGCGATACGCCCGCCGCGCCGGCCTTCGACGCGCTCCTGCACGCCGCCGGCGCCTCCGCCCCGCTGCCCGACGGGCCGCGCGCCGTGCCCGTCGGCACCACCGCCAGCGCACCCGCGCCGCTCGCCCAGCCGGCCGATCCGCGCGCCGGCTACGGCGACGAGTTCGGCGGCAACCTCGTGTGGATGGCCGAGCAGCGCCTCGGCCACGCCCAGCTGCACGTCTCACCCGACCACCTCGGCCCGATCGAGGTGCGCCTGCAGCTGGAAGGCAGCCAGGTGCACGCCAGTTTCCTGAGCGCGCAGCCGGAGGTGCGCCACGCGCTCGAGGCCAGCCTGCCGCGCCTGCGCGAACTGCTCGGCGAGCACGGCCTGCAGCTCGCCCAGGCGGACGTCGGCCAGCGCCAGCACGACGGCCGCGCCCTGCCGATGCAACAGCCCGAAGCCGACGGCCGCGACCCGCTCGACGACGGCCTCGCCCCGACCCTGCCGACCCGCATCCGCGCGGCGCGCGGCTTGCTCGACGAATACGCCTGAGTAACCGCTTCCCGTAGGAGCGGCTTATAGCCGCGAGCTCTTGCCGGGCCGTGCAGGAGCCCCCGCAAGCCGCGACAGGTCGCCCGATCGCCTTGCGCCGCTTCTGCAAAGACGGCCAGGCCGCCGGAAAAGCTCGCGGCTATAAGCCGCTCCTACAGGAAGCGACGGGGCGCCAAATCCCTGCCGCCAAGGCGTTCAGCCCCGCGCCAATTCCCCGTCGCCACCGCGGCACGCGGCTTGCACGGCAGGGGCATTCCCAAGGAGCCCTTCCGTGCCCGCCAAAGCCGCCCCCGCCCCTGCCGCTGCCGCGCCCGCCGACAAGAAGCCGGCGAAGAAGAGCCGCGCCCTCGTCTGGGTGGTCCTCGCCGTCGTCCTGCTCGGCGGCGCCGGCGGCGGCTGGTGGTTCTGGCAGGCGCGCGCGGCGGGCGGCGGCCATGCCCACGCCGCCCGGGCGGCGAAGCCGCCGGCGCAGTACTTCGCGCTCGAGCCGGCCTTCGTGGTCAACCTCGCCGACACCGACGCGGTCCGCTACCTGCAGGCCGACGTGCAGCTGATGACCCGCGATCCGGCCACCCGCGCCGCGCTGGAGCAACAGGCGCCGGCGGTGCGCAACCGCCTGCTGCTGCTGTTCGGCCAGCAGACCACGCAGTCGCTGGCGCAGCGCCGCGGCAAGGAGCGCCTGCAGCAGCAGGCCCTCGCCGAGGTACGCGCGGTGCTTCGCGACGAGGGCGCGCCGGACAAGGTCGAAGCCGTCTACTTCACCAGCCTGGTCACCCAGTGAGGCAATCGCCATGATGGGCGCAGACCTGCTTTCCCAGGACGAGATCGACGCCCTCCTGCACGGCGTCGACAGCGGCGCGGTGCCGACCGAGGCGCCGCCGGCCCCCGGCGAGGCGCGCGCGTACGACTTCGCCAGCCAGGACCGCATCGTCCGCGGCAAGCTGCCGACGCTGGAGATGATCAACGAGCGCTTCGCGCGCACCTGGCGCATCGGCCTGTTCAACCTGGTCCGCCGTTCGGCCGACCTGTCGGTGCGCGGCATCGACCTGATGCGCTTCGGCGAGTACATGCACTCGCTGCAGGTGCCCAACAACCTCAACCTGGTGAAGATGAAGCCGCTGCGCGGCACCGCGCTCATCGTCTACGAGCCGCGGCTGGTGTTCACGATGGTGGACAACTTCTTCGGCGGCAGCGGCAAGTTCCACACCCGCATCGAGGGGCGCGAGTTCACCCCCACCGAGATGCGCGTCATCCAGCTGATGCTCAAGCAGACCTTCGCCGACCTGGTCGATGCGTGGGCGCCGGTGATGCCGGTCGAGTTCGAATACCTCAATTCCGAGGTCAACCCGCACTTCGCCAACATCATCTCGCCGCGCGAGTACATCGTGGTCAGCCGCTTCCACGTCGAGCTGGAAGGCGGCGGCGGCGAGCTCCACGTCGCGCTGCCCTACGCGATGATCGAGCCGATCCGCGAACAGCTCGATGCCGGCGTGCAGAGCGACCGCATCGAGAAGGACGAGAGCTGGACGCGCGCGCTGCGCACCCAGCTGCAGGACGCCGAGGTCGAGCTGTCCAGCGCGATCGCGCAGCGGCAGATCAGCCTGCGCGAGCTCAGCCGGCTCAAGGTCGGCGACGTCATCCCGATCGACCTGCCGCGCACGGTCACCCTGCGCGTGGAGCAGATGCCGCTGTTCACCGGCGAGTTCGGCATCCACAACGGCAAGAACGCGATCAAGGTCATCGCCGTCAACAACCCACGCACCGCCAACGCCTCCGAGGCCGCGATCCCATGAGCACCAACGACAACGCCGCGCGCGCGGCCTTCGATGCGCTGACCGCCGAGTCCGGCGCCGCCTCCAGCGACCTCAACCTGGACGTCATCCTCGACGTGCCGGTGTCGCTGTCGCTGGAAGTCGGCCGCGCGCGCATCCCGATCCGCAACCTGCTGCAGCTCAACCAGGGCTCGGTGGTCGAGCTCGAGCGCGCCGCCGGCGAGCCGCTGGACCTGTACGTCAACGGCACCCTGATCGCGCAGGGCGAAGTGGTCGTGGTCAACGACCGCTTCGGCGTGCGCCTGACCGACGTGGTCAGCCCGGCCGAGCGCATCAAGCGCCTGCGCTGAGCGATGCACGCCGCATCCGACATCGCGCTGGGCGTGGTGCTCGCGCCGGCGACGGCCGCGGGCGCGCTGCAGGCCAGCGTACCGCCGGCGGAGCCGACGTCCGCGGGCACGACGGCCGCGCCCGCACCGGCCGCGCCGCCCGCCGACGCCGGCCCCGCGCCTGCGGCGTCCGCGACGGCCACGCCCGCCGACGCCGCCACCACGACGTCGCCCATGCCGTCCGCCGCGCCTTTCGTCCCCGCGCCCGCGCACCACGCGAGCGTGCAGGCCGCTACGCCGCCCGCCTTCGGCCAGGCGCCGAGCGCGGCCGGGGCGGTCGGCGGCACGGTGTTCGCCCTGCTGTTCGTGGTCGGACTGATCCTGGCGCTGGCGTGGCTGGCGCGGCGCATGCCGGGCGTGGCCGGCGGTTCCAGCCGCGCGCTGCGGGTGGTGGCGTCGCTGTCGCTGGGACCGCGCGAGAAGGTGGTGGTGGTCGACGTCGGCGGCCAGCAGCTGCTGCTCGCCACCGGCGCCGGCGGCACCCGCGCGCTGCACGCGCTCGCCGTGCCGCTGCCGGACGCCGAACGCGCGGCGGCGCCCGCGTTCGCGCAGTTGCTGGCGCAGCATTTCGGGAAGAAGGCATGAGCGCCCGGATCACGCCGCGCGCGCTGCGTGCCTTCGCCTGGCTGGCGCTGCTGGCGCTGCTCGCGTGCGCCGGCGACGCCTTCGCCCAGGCCGCGCCCGCGGCCGCGCCGGCGGCCTTGCCCGCGGTGAACGTCGGCCAGGTCGGCGGCGCCCAGGTCAGCATGCCGCTGCAGGTGCTGCTGCTGATGACCGGCATCACGCTGCTGCCGGCGGCGCTGCTGGGCATCACCGCGTTCACCCGCATCATCATCGTGCTCGGCCTGCTGCGGCAGGCGCTCGGCACCGGGCAGACGCCGTCCAACCAGGTGCTGCTGGCGCTGGCGCTGTTCCTCACCTGCATGGTGATGACGCCGGTGTTCGACCAGGCGTGGGCGCACGGCATCGCGCCGTACCTGAACCACACGATGGACTTCAAGAGCGCGTGGGCGGCGGCCTCGCAGCCGTTCCGCGCCTTCATGCTGGCGCAGGTGCGCACCAGCGACCTGATGACCTTCGCCGGGCTGTCCAACACCGGCCCGTACGCCACGCCCAACGACGTGCCGTTCGGCGTGCTCGCGGCGTCCTTCCTCACCAGCGAGCTGAAGACCGCGTTCGAGATCGCGTTCCTGATCTACATCCCGTTCGTGATCATCGACCTGGTGGTCGCCAGCGTGCTGATGTCGATGGGCATGATGATGCTGTCGCCGATGCTGATCTCGGCGCCGTTCAAGATCCTGTTGTTC
>JBQCFN010000151.1:0-2721 GCA_051959035.1 Lysobacteraceae bacterium
ACCCAGGTCCAGCCGCCGGGCGCGGCGCCGAGGTCGGCGGCGCGCATGCCCGGCCGCAGCAGGCGCGCGCGCTCGTCGGCGTCCAGCAGCGTCAGCAGCGCTTCCTCGAGCTTGAGCGCGGACCGCGACGGCGCGTCGGCCAGCAGCTTCAGGCGCGGGATGCCGAGCGGCCATGGCGCGCTGTCGTCCACGTCGCTGCGCGCGAGCAGCGCGTGGTCGCCGGCGAGGAACACCACGTGCAGCCGCGGCAGCCGCGGGTCGTCGGCGCCGGCGAGCAGGCCGGCCTTGCGCAGCGCCGGGCGCAACGCATTGCCGAAGCTGCGCGCCAGCCCGGCCAGCGGCTTGCCGGCGTCCGAATCCGGATGCTCCACCCACAGCGCGCCATGCCGCCGCGGCGGCAGCGCCTGCAAGGCGGCGAGCATCGGCGCGATGCGGTCCTTCGGGTCGAGCCCCGGCAGGTCCGCGAGCAGCTCGAGCTTCTGCCGGGCGAACACCAGCGCGCGCCACGGCAGCGCGCGCGACAGCGCCGCGCCGTCGGCTCCGAGCAGCTGCACGATGCCGCTGTCGCGCTCGGTGCGGGCATAGGCCGGCAGCCCGGCCAGCGCGGCGCGTTCGTTGAGCTCGGCGGCGAGGTCGGGCTCGAAGCCCGCGCGGCAGTAGCAGGCCAGGCCTTCGCTCATGCGGGCGCGGCCGCCATCAGTAGAAGCGGCCGCCCTGCCCGCCGTAGGCGCGCAGCACGTCGCAGGCCGCCTCGCGGTGCAGGTCGCGCACCACCTCGATGCCACGCCGCGCCAGTTCGCCGGTCCAGTCGGCGGGCAGCGGGCCCTCGTCGAACGCGGTCAGCGCCATCACGTCCTCGCTGCGCGCGCCGACCAGCAGGCGGTCGATGCCGGCCCAGAAGGTGGCGCCGTAGCACTGGCAGCAGGGCTGCGCGGACGTCGCCAGGGTGACCGGCCCGCCGCCGTCCTCGTTGAGGCGCGAGCGCTGCAGGCGCTGCTGCGCGAGCATGTACGCCATCATCTCCGCGTGCGCGGCCGAGCACGACTGCTGCAGCACGCGGTTGACGCCGATCGCGATGATGCGGTCGGCGGCATTGAACACCGCCGCGCCGAACGGACCGCCGCTGCGCGCCTCGACGTTGCGCCGCGCCAGCTCGATCGCCAGCGCGACCTTGGCCTCGTCGCCGGGATAGGCCGGCGCGAATTCGACATCATGCACCCACACCGGCAGGGTCAGGTGCAGCTGCAGCGGCGGCAGGAAGCCCGCCAAGCGCTCAGCCCTTCTGCGCCCAGGTGTCGCGCAGGGTGACGCTGCGGTTGAACACCGGCGCCTCCGGCGCGTGGTCGTAGCGGTCGGCGACGATGTAGCCCAGGCGCTCGAACTGGAACGACTGCTCCGGCGCCGCCTGCGCCGCGGCCGGCTCGACGTAGCCGCGCACGACCCGGCGCGACTCCGGGTTGAGGTAGTCGCGGTAGCTCTTGCCGGCCTCGTCGGTGTCCGGGTCGGGCACCGTGAACAGGCGGTCGTACAGGCGGATCTCCGCCGGCACCGCGTGGCGCGCGCTGACCCAGTGGAGGGTGCCCTTGACCTTGCGGTTGGCGCCTTCCATGCCCGGCCGCGATTCCGGATCGAGCGTGCAGCGCAGCTCGACCACGCGACCGTCGGCGTCCTTGACCGCCGCGTCGCAGCGCACGATGCCGGCGCCGCGCAGGCGCACGTCGCCGCCGACCGTCAGGCGCTTGAAGCCCTTCGGCGGCACTTCCTCGAAATCCTCGCGCTCGATCCACAGCGCGTTCGAGAACGGCACGCTGCGCGTGCCCGCCGCCTCGTCCTTCGGATGGTTCGCGAAGACCAGCTGCTCCTCATGCGCGTCCGGCAGGTTGGTGATGGTCAGCCGGAGCGGATCGACCACCGCCATGCGGCGCGGCGCGTTCGCGTCGAGGTCGTCGCGCAGCGCGCCCTCGAGGATGGAGATGTCGAGCAGCGAGTTCTGCTTGCTGATGCCCACGCGGTCGACCATCAGCTTGAGCGCCGACGGCGTGTAGCCGCGGCGGCGGATGCCCTGCAGGGTCGGCATGCGCGGATCGTCCCAGCCGTCCACCAGGCCTTCGGTCACCAGCGCCATGAGCTTGCGCTTGCTCATGACGAGGTAGTTGAAGTTCAGCCGCGAGAACTCGATCTGGCGCGGCTTGGCGGCCGGGTCGGTGATGCCCTTCGCGCGCAGCGGCGCGAGCAGCTCCGGCCGGTGGGCGAGGTCGACCTTGTCCACGCACCAGTCGTACAGCGGGCGATGGTCCTCGAACTCCAGCGTGCACAGCGAGTGGGTGATGCCCTCGATCGCGTCGCTGAGCGAGTGCGCGAAGTCGTACATCGGGTAGATCGGCCAGGCGTCGCCGGTGTTCTGGTGCTCGACGTGCTTGATCCGGTACAGCGCGGGGTCGCGCAGGTTGATGTTGCCGCTGGCCATGTCGATCTTCGCCCGCAGCGTGCGCGCGCCGTCGGGGAACTCGCCCGCGCGCATGCGCCGGAACAGATCGAGGTTCTCGTCCACGGTGCGATCGCGGTACGGGCTGTTCTGCCCTGCCTCGGTCAGCGTGCCGCGCGCAAGCCGCATCTCCTCCTGGGATTGATCATCCACATAGGCCTTGCCGGCGCGGATCAAGTCCTCGGCCCAGCCATAGAGCCGCTCGAAGTAGTCTGACGCATGATAGAGGTGCTTGC
>JBQCFN010000152.1:0-4071 GCA_051959035.1 Lysobacteraceae bacterium
GCCACCACCCGCTGGCCATCGACCTGCTGCGCAGCCGCTGCGCCATCGAGCGCGCGACCGGCGCGCTGGAAGCCGCCGAGGCGGACTGCAGCCGCGCGCTCACCCTGTCGGTGGACCTGCACGGGCGCGGCCATCCGGAAACGCTGGAGGCGCGCCACACCTACGCCGCGGTGCTCGCCGACCAGGGCCGCTTCGCCTTGGCCGAGGCGACCTACCGGATGGCGCGCGACTGGCTGGTGGCGCGCCATGGCCCGCTCGCCGACTCCGTCGCCGGCGTCGATGCGCGCATCGGCCGGCTCGCGTGGGAACGCGGCGACCTGGGCGGCGCGCGCGCGGCACTGGACCGTGCGCTCAACGCGCGGCGGGCCCAGCAGCGCGCGATCCCGCTCGCCGCCGCGCTCGCCGACAAGGCCGCGCTGCTGCACGCGACCGGCGACGACGCACGGGCGCGCGCGCTGCTGGTCGAGGCGCGCGCGCTGCGGGTACGCGCCGCCGGCCCGCGCGATCCGCTGGTCGGCGACACCGACCGCCTGCTGGGCGAGGTCGACGCCGCGCTCGGCAACCTCGGCCAGGCGCGCGCGGAGCTGGAGGACGCGGTGCGGATGGTGCGCGCCGGCGACGGCGCGGCGCATCCGCGCACGCGCCGCGCCGAACTGGCCCTCGCCACCCTGCAGGCGCGCCAGGGCGAGGCCGCCGGCCTCGCCGCGCTCGACGCGCTCGCGCGCCTGCCGCAGCGCGATCCGCAACTGCGCGACATCGCCTGGCTGGCCGACGCGCAGGCCGCCGCGCTGCGCTGCGGCGGGCCGGCCCGCGCGCGCTCGCTGGACGAACTGCAGGCATTGCAGGCGGCGGTGCGCATCGCCCTGCCGGAGGGCGGCATCGTCGCGCGCGAGATCGAGGCCCTGCGCGCCGGCTGCGCGTGAGCCGCGCGCAAGCGTGACCGGATCGGCCGCGGCGGCGCGCGCCGCCCGGGTAGACTGTCGCGCCCGCCGCCCGCCGTCCCGATGCAAGGCCTCAACCCTCCCCAGCGCGCCGCCGTCCTGCACACCGAGGGACCGCTGCTGGTGCTCGCGGGCGCGGGCAGCGGCAAGACCCGGGTGATCGTCGAGAAGATCGCGCACCTGGTGGCGTCGGGGCGGATGCCGGCGCGGCGGATCGCCGCGATCACCTTCACCAACAAGGCGGCGCGCGAGATGCGCGAGCGCGTCGGCAAGCGGATCCGCGGCGACGCCGCCGAGGGGCTGACGATCTGCACCTTCCACGCGCTCGGCCTGCGCATGCTGCAGGTCGAGCACGCGCGGCTCGGGCTCAAGCGCGGTTTCTCGATCTTCGATGCCGAGGACACCAACGCGCAGCTCAGGGACCTGCTGCCGCCAGGCAGCAAGCCCGACGTCGTCGATGCGGCGAAGACCCTCATTTCGCGGGCGAAGAACGCCGGCCTGTCGCCCGAGGAGGCGCTCGCGGCCGCCGGCAGCACCCGCGAGCAGGAGGCGGCGCTGCTGTACGCGCGCTACCAGGCGCGGCTGACGACGTTCAACGCGGTCGACTTCGACGACCTGATCCGCCTGCCGGTGCAGCTGCTCGAATCCGACGAGGAGACGGTCGCCGGCTGGCGCGAGCGGATCGGCTACCTGCTGGTGGACGAATGCCAGGACACCAACGACGCCCAGTACCGGCTGCTGAAGGCGCTGGCCGGGCCGAAGGGCGACTTCACCTGCGTGGGCGACGACGACCAGTCGATCTACGCCTGGCGCGGCGCCAACCCGGACAACCTGCTGCAGCTGGGCGTCGACTACCCGGCGCTGAAGGTAGTCAAGCTCGAGCAGAACTACCGCTGCTCCAACCGCGTGCTGCGCGCGGCCAACGCGCTGATCGCGCACAACCCGCACGCGCACCCGAAGACGCTGTGGAGCGACCAGGCCGACGGCGAGCGCATCCGCGTGTGGGAATGCCGCAACGCCGAGCACGAGGCGGAGAAGGTCGCCGACCGCATCCATTTCCTCAACGCCTCGCGCGGCGCGCCGTGGAGCGACTTCTGCATCCTGTTCCGCGGCAACCACCAGTCGCGGCCACTGGAAAAAGCGCTGCAGCTGCTGCGCGTGCCCTACCACATCACCGGCGGCACCGCGTTCCTGGACCGCGGCGAGGTCAAGGACGCGATGGCCTGGCTGCGCCTCATCGCCAATCCCGACGACGACGCGGCCTTCCTGCGCGCGGTGCAGTCGCCGCAGCGCGGCGTCGGCGGCACGACGCTGGCGAAGCTCGCCGAACTCGCCCAGCACGCGCACCTGCCGCTGTCGCGCGCGGCCGAGTCGATCGGCCTGCTCAAGCAGTTGCCGGCGCGCAGCGCCAACGCGCTGCAGGCGTTCGCCGACATCGTGCGCGGGCTGCGCGGCGAGGCGGCGCGGCTGCCGCCGGCGCAGCTGGTGCGCGCGCTCAACGAGCGCTCCGGCCTGCTCGCCGCGCTGCGCGCGCAATGCAGGAACGAGGCGCAGTTCCAGGCGCGGCGGCGCAACCTCGACGAGCTCGCCGACTGGTTCGACGGGCCGAAGACGGCGGGCCCCGGCGACCTCGCCGCCGCGCTCGCGCTGCTGTCGCACGCCGACAAGGGCGAGGCCGGCAACCAGGTGCGGCTGATGTCGCTGCACGCGGCCAAGGGCCTGGAGTTCCGCTACGTCTTCATCGTCGGCATGGAGGACGGCAACCTGCCGCACGAGGCCTCGATCGAGGAAGGCCGGATCGACGAGGAGCGGCGCCTGCTGTACGTCGGCATCACCCGCGCCAAGGAACAGCTGTGGCTGTCCTACGCGAAGGAGGCGCAGCGCTGGGGCGAGCGCTTGCGCAACCTGCCCAGCCGCGTCCTCGACGAGCTGCCGGCGGCCGAGGTCCAGCGCGACGGCGCCGACCCGGTCGCCGACGCCGAGCAGAAGAAGGAGCGCGCCGCGGTCGGCTTCGCCGACATCCGCGCGCTGCTGGAAGGCTGAGCCCGCTCGCGTCGGCCGGGCAGGCGCAGCGCACCCGGGACACGCCTGCACGCCCGCCTGACCTGACCCGGCCCCACCCGACCGGGTGCGCGCCGCGCGCAGGCCCGGATTGCCCCATGGGCGGAGCGGAAGCCGCGAGGGCGGTCGGTTGCACCGCGCAATGCCGAAAAATCAATGAGTTGTAGCAGAGAACTTCAAGCCTTGCATCAACTCCTGCCAGCCGCTAGGCTGCTCGCGTCCGGCTGCGGCCGGAGCCATGCGACAACCGACTGTCCCACCGGCGCGAGCCGGTTTTCGAAGGAGGCCCCGGCCTCCTTTTTTTCTTGCCGGCAGCCGCCCGCCCGGCCGGAAAGCGTGACCCGCGTGCTTGCCGCCCGCCCGCCGCGGCCGCGACACTCGGCCGCATGCCGCACCGGTCCCGCTTCGCCATCGTCGTGTCCGCCGCCTTCCTGCTCGCCGCCGTGGTGCTGGCCGGCGGCTGCCAGGGCCCCGCCGGGACGCCCGCGGAACCCCCGGCCGACGCCCTGCCGCCGGGACCGGCGCGGACCGTCGAGGCGCTGAACGCCTCCCTGCGCGACAACGACTTCGCCGGCTTCGCCCGCATGGCGGTCCCGCCGGACCTGCACGCGCGGCTGGAGGAGGCCTGGACGGCCGGCCGCACGCGCTGGCCGCTGGACGAGCTGCCCTTCGCCGCCCACCTGCCCGGCATGCTGCAGGCGCTGGCGGTGCCGGGCTCCGAGACCCGGCTGATGGCGGTGTTCGACCGCCAGTTCGCCGGCGCGGACCGCCAGTTGCACGGCGCGGCGGTGTCGCTGGGCGTGTTCGGCAGCCGCTACGTGCAGACCGCCGACGGCTATGGCGACGCCGAGCGCCAGCACTACACCCAGCTGATCCAGGCCGCCGCCGGCTGGAGCACGCATGCGCCGCTGGCGGACCGCGCGCGCGCGCGGCGCGGCGTCGCCCTGCTCGCCGCGGCGGCGCGGCGCACCGGGCTGGCGGCACCGGGCGCCTTCCGCAAGGCCGGGATGGACGCCAGCCTGTGCCGGATACGGCCGTTCGCGCTGGGTCGGGAGGAGGCGCTGGCCGG
>JBQCFN010000153.1:0-4300 GCA_051959035.1 Lysobacteraceae bacterium
CGCATCGTCCGCCTCGCCCCGCTGCTGGCGGCCACGCTGGTGCTGTCCGCCCCGCTGTGGGCGCACCCGCCGCACGCCCACGCGGGCACGGGGGACGACCTGTTCGCGACCATGGACGCCGACCACGACGGCCGCCTGAGCGCGCGCGAACACGCGGCGGCGGCCGAGGCGATGTTCGCGCGCGCCGACGCCGACCACGATGGCGCGGTCACGCTCGGGGAAATGCAGGCCATGGGCGCGCACCCGGGCGACCATCCCGCGCCGGCCGCCGCGCAGGCGCCCGCCGCCGCGGGCGAAACCACTGGCGCGCCGCCCGCCGCGGCCGCGATACAGCCGGCGATGCCCGCCGCCGGCGCGGACGACCACATGCCGGCCAGCGGCGGCATGCACCACGACATGGGCATGCGCGACCATTTCCGGGCGATGGACGCCGACGGCGACGGCCGCATTTCCGCCAGCGAGCACGCCGCCGGCGCGGCGCGGATGTTCACCGCGATGGACGGCAACCACGATGGCGTCCTCACGCGCGCCGAATTCGACGCCGGCCGCGCGGCGATGCGGCATGGTGGCGCCGGCCGGCAGCCGTAGGCCGCCGCGGACTCCGCCGCGCCACCGGCGGGCGCGACGCGATCCTCACGCCGTCTCCCGCCACGGCCGCTAGCATCCCGGCCATGAGCCCGTCGACTGACAAGCGCGCCTCGCCGCGCATGCGCACCCTCACCGCGGTGATGGTCTCGCCCAACGGCCACGCCCACGACGCGCAGGTGCTGGACCTTTCGCTCGGCGGCGCGCGCCTGCGCCTGCCGCAGGACTGGACGCCGCGCGACGGCGCCCACCTGCGCATCTTCTTCCTGCAGGACACCGACAACGCGATCACCCTCGAGGGCCAGGTCACCCGGGTGGCGGTGGACCACATGGGCGTGGCCTTCGATGCCTCGCAGGAGCCGCAGGTGCGCGAACTGTTCGACGCGATCGGCGCCAGCCACTGAGCCACGCCGGCCGCCGCGCGGGCGGCCGGTGGCACGGGATCACTTCACCGGCACCATCAGGTGCCGGTAGGGCGTGCCGGCCCACATGACGTAGGGCGCGCCGGTGTCCGGATCGGCCTCCTTCGGATACTGGGCGTAGAAGCTGTCGTCGCCGCCCACCACCATCACGTGCGGCCCGGTGTGGATCCAGTGGTTGCTGGCGTCGGGCTTCTGCGCGTAGGGGTCGACGTTGCTGGCGTCGGTGCCGCCCTTGAGCATGTACATCAGGCCGACCTTGCCGGCCGGTGGCGGCTGCTTGGACAACCACGCGTTCACCCAGGCCATCGCGTTCCGGTCCATGCACATCGGGTCGGGCCCCGGGGTGTCCGGGCTGTCGGCCAGGCAGGTGAAGCCGTTGTGGCCCTCGCGCACGGTGCGCGGCTTGCCGTCGGCGCCGATGTCGATCACGGCGGCGTCGCGCGCGACCGCGGCGGGCGCGGCCTGCATCGCGCTGTCGATCAGCGCGCGGTCGTCGCGGGCCTTGGCGGCGGGGGACGCGCCGCCGGCGGTGGAGGAAGGCAGCAGTCCGAGCGCGGCGGTGGCCGCGGCCAGGACCAGGACGGATCGCTTCATGGCGCACTCCTGGCGCGGTGCGTCCCCCTTCGCCCACGCCGAACCTCCGGGCGGATTGCCGGCGTTGGAAGCAACGCAGGCGCGCGCGCACCGCGGTCACGCGCAGGCGCATTCAGGCGACGTGCGGCCGCCTTGGCCCATTGCAGACGGTGGCGGTGCGAGGCTGGCTTCCCGCGGCAACCCGCCGCGCGCAACGGGAGCCACGATGGCCAGGCACGACCGCACCGACGACCGCAATCCCGACCGCCGCGCCGAGCGCGCCGACGGCGGCGTCGCGAGTTCACCCCACCAGCCGCTGCGCCGGCCGGGCAACGACGTGGAAACCAGCGACGCGCTGCACGCGGCCGACCTCTCCGACCGCGGCGCGGCGGTCGAGGACCACCTGCGCGACCGCGACAGCAAGGGCGTGGCCGGCGGCTACGACGATTCGATCGACCGCGACGGCGCGCACTAGCCCCGCGCGCGGGCTCAGGCGCCGACGCGCCTGCGCACGCCCTCGAAGTCGCGCCCCGGGCGCACCACCCTGCAGCCGGTGCGCGACCACGGGAACTGGCGCGCGATCTCCATCGCCGCGTCCAGGTCCTCCGCTTCGATCAGGTTGAAGCCGGCGAGCACTTCCTTGGTTTCCGCGAACGGGCCGTCGAGCACGGTTTCGCGGCCCTGCCGCACGCGCAGCGAACGGCCCGTGGCGGGCGCTTCCAGCTGCTGCGACGCCAGCAGCTTGCCCTCGCCGCGCAGTGCGTCGGCCTTGTGGATGCAGCCGCGCATCCACGCGTCGTACTCCCCTTCCGGCAGGGCCTCGAGCAGCTGCGGGTCGGTGTAGATCAGCATCAGGAACTGCATCGCGGCTCCGTTTGGACGCGGGGTGGCGGACATGATGGCAGACGCCGGGCCGCTCGCCCTCCCGTGCCCCGCCATGGCCGCTCGTCGGCCGGCGAGGGCGGGCTTGCGGCCATGTCGATTCCGGCCGCGCTCGTTCGTCGCCAGGCAGAGGAGCGCGCAGACCGCCGCTCCGCCAACCGAGGGCACGACGATGCGCGTGATGGTGATGGTGAAGGCGACCCCCGAGTCCGAGGCCGGCGTGATGCCGAGCCAGGCGTTGCTCGAGGCGATGGGCAGGTTCAACGAGGCGCTGGTGCAAGCCGGGGTGATGCTGGCGGGCGAGGGGCTCAAGCCGAGCGCGCAGGGCGCACGGGTGCGCTTCGAGGGCGCCCAGCGCACGGTCGTCGACGGCCCGTTCGCCGAGACCAAGGAACTGGTCGCCGGCTTCTGGCTGTGGGAGGTGCGCTCGATGGAGGAAGCGCTCGAGTGGGCGCGGCGCTGCCCGAACCCGTTCGAGGGCGGCACCTCGGAGCTGGAGATCCGGCCGGTGTTCGAGGCCGAGGATTTCGGCGAGGAATTCACCCCGGAGCTGCGCGCGCAGGAAGCGCAGCTGCGCGAACAGCTCGGCGCGCGCGGTTGAGCGCGCGGCCACGATGAGGAGAGACGACATGCCGGTCCAGCCCTACCTGTTCTTCAACGGCCGCACCGAGGAAGCGCTGAACTTCTACCGCGAGGCGATCGGCGCCAGCATCGAGATGCTGGTGCGCAACCGCGACGCGCCGGCGCCGCCGGTCGGCTGCCCGCCCGGCAGCGGCGAGCAGGTGCTGCACGCCGCGTTCCGCGTCGGCGACAGCGTGCTGCTCGCGTCCGATGGGCCGGTGCCCGGCGGCTTCAACGGCTTCGCGCTGTCGCTGGCCGCCGCCGACGACGCCGACGCGCGGCGCAAGTTCGACGCGCTCGCCGCCGGCGGCACGGTCGACATGCCGCTGGCGGAAACCTTCTTCGCCAGTGCGTTCGGCATGCTGGTCGACCGCTTCGGCGTGCACTGGATGGTGCTCCATCCCAAGCCGATGCCGTAGCGTCCGCCGTCCTCGCATGGGCACCGGCCGGCTGGCCGCGGCAGGGACTGCCGGCACGCAGCGCCACGGCGGTGGCGTTCCGGCCACGCCGGCACGGCGCGCTTGCGCGGCCGGCGTGCCGATGCTGTCATCGCCCGCCATGGGCAAGGGCGATCCGGCACGCACCATCGAAGCGGTCTGGCGCATGGAATCCGCGCGGGTGATCGGCGGGCTCGTGCGCATGCTCAAGGACGTCGACCTCGCCGAGGAGCTCGCCCAGGATGCGCTGGTCGCCGCACTCGAAACCTGGCCCGCGACGGGCGTGCCCGACAATCCGGGCGCGTGGCTGATGGCGACCGCCCGCCGCCGCGCGATCGACCGCCTGCGCCGCCACCAGCTGCTGGCGCGCAAGCACGCCGAGCTCGGCCACGAGGCCGAACTGCAGCAGGCGCTCGCGGGGGATCCGTCCGATGCCGCCGACGACCGCATCGGCGACGACGTGCTGCGGCTGGTGTTCGTCGCCTGCCATCCGCTGCTGTCGGTGGAGGCGCAGGTCGCGCTGACCCTGCGCCTGCTCGGCGGCCTGACCACCGAGGCGATCGCGCGCGCCTTCCTCGTGCCCGAGCCGACCATCGCCCAGCGCATCGTGCGCGCCAAGCGCACGCTGGGCGAGGCGGAAGCCGCGTTCGAGGTGCCGCGCGGCGACGCGCTCGGCGAGCGCCTCGCGCCGGTGCTCGCGGTGCTCTACCTCAAATTCACCCAAGGATAAGAGGCCACTTCGGGCCAACACATGACCCCGCCGACTCGTTGAGCGGAAGC
>JBQCFN010000154.1:0-5747 GCA_051959035.1 Lysobacteraceae bacterium
GGGTTTCCGGCGCCTTCAGCACGCCGCGCAGGTAGTCGAGGAAGGCGTCGACCAGCTGCTGGTGGCGCCCGCTGGCGGTGAGCTGGCGCAGGCCGAACGCGGCCAGCCCCGACAGGTCCACCTGGCGCAGGCGCGCGGCGACGAGCCGATGCAGGAACCGGTGCAGCTGCTCGCTGTCGACCAGCGCCAGCAGGTGCGGCACCGCGCGCGTCAGCGCATCGCCGAGCTTGGCGGCGTTGCGCGGCGTCGACAGGCTGGCGGCCAGCCGCGCGGCGACGTCGAAGCCGCGCAGGCGCGCGGCGAGCTGCTCGCGGCTGAGGAAGTGGCGGACCAGGAAGTCCGCGAGGCTCGCGCCCAGCGCGTTCTTCTTCGCCGGGATGATCGCGGTGTGCGGGATCCAGCGCTGGCCGAGCGGATGGCGGAACAGCGCGACCACCGCGAACCAGTCGGCGAGCCCGCCCACCAGCGCCGCCTCCGCCATCGCCGCGAGCAGGTCGAAGGCCCAGTGCGGATGCCGGTGCCGCGCCCACATGCACGCCGCGAGCACCAGCACGGCGAACACCAGCAGGGCCGCGGCGAGCGCCTTGCGCCGGCGCAGGCGCGTGCCGCGGTCCCGGCGCGGATCGACGGGCTCGGGGCGTGTCGTGGGCGGGGTCGGCGCGTCCTGCACGCCGCCGACCCTACCGGTTTTCGCGCCAGCCTGCCGTCGACGCCGCCTCAGGCGGGCTGTTGCTCCGGCACGCCGCGCGCGAGCAGGCCGCGCGCGAGGAACAGCTCGATGCGCTCCATCGGGATGCGGTCGCCGGCATCGCCACCGTAGTACGCCTCGACGATGCGGCCGTCCTCGTCGATCAGGAAATCGGCCGGCATCAGGTTGTTGGTGTCCAGCCCGGCGAGGCCGACGATGCGCAGGCCGCGCAGCAGCGTCGGCACGCGGGTGGCGATCGCCTTGAGCTTGCCCCACAGCGAACGGCGGATGCCGTAGCGCAGGTGGCTGGCGCCGGCAGGGTCGGCGGCGATGCGGAACGGCCGCGGATGCCGCGCGACGAAGCGCAGCACCTCCTCGCGGCTGGACCCGAACACCGCGACGACGTCGAGTCCCAGCGCGGACAGCGCGGCGTGGTGGTGGGTCAGTTCGTAGACGCGGAAGTTGCAGAACGGGCACGCGGCGTCGCGGAAGAACGACAGCAGCGTGCGCCGGCCGGTCCCGCCGAGCGGGATGGGCAGGCCGTGGATGTCGAGCAGGTTCAGCGCGGGCGCGGCGGAAGGCGCGAACAGTCGCATGGTCGGGTCCCCTGTGGTGGCGCCGCGACAGCCTGGCAGCCGGCGGCTTCGCCGCGCGGGCCGCATGTGCAAAGCCACCACGACGCGGGGCGGCGGCGGACCTGCGCGGCCATCGCTGCGCGATCGTGCAAGCTGCGTTGCGTGGCTCAGCCGCGCGCGCGCCTGGCGGCCGCGTCGACCGCCGCGGGCGCCGGTTCCCAGCCGAAGATGCTGCGCCCGCCATAGGCGTGCGAGCGCATCCGCTCCTGCGCGATGCAGGCCTCGACCGAAGGCCCGCGCGCGGTCGCCTCCAGCCGCCGCGCCTGCGCGTCGAGCCGGCGGATCGCCTGCAATTCCTCCTCGCGCCCGAGCTTGGCGTGGCGCACCGCCGACTTCAGTACGCCGATGGTGTGGTCCATCACCTTGGTCGGCACCGGGAACGGATGCCGGTCCTTGCCGCCGTGCGCGAGCGAGAAGCGCGCCGGATCGCTGAAGCGGCACGGCGTGCCGTGCAGCACCTCGGCGACCAGCGCGAGCGCGCGCACCGTGCGCGCGCCGACGCCGGGCACCTGCAGCAGCTGGGCGAAATCCTTCGGCCCCTGCTCGGCGGCCGCCGCCAGCGCGCCGTGCAGCCGGCGCGCGACGACGTCGCCCGCGCGCACGTCGTGGTGGTCGGGCAGCGTGAGGTGCGGCAGCGGCTCGGCCGGGACGAGCAGGTCGAGCTGGCGGGGCGCGCCAGGCGGTACGGCCTCCGCGTCCGGCACTGCGCGCCTTGCCTGCGCCGCGGGCGCCGTGCGTCGCGGGCCTGCCTCCACCGCGGCAATCCTGCTGAACTCGCGCGCGATCGCTTCCGGCGCCAGCTCCGCGAGCAGGGCCACCTGCGCGGCGCGCGACCTCGCCGCGCGCGCATCCGCGAGGTTGACGATGTTGCCCTGCCCCGGGCCGTCCACCGCCGCGTGTGGATCGTCGAGGAAGCTGGTCAGGCCTTCCGACAGCCAGTGGTAGCGCCGCGCCTGTTTCGCCGCGCCGTTCATGCCCTGCTGCACGACCACCCAGCGGCCGTCGTCGGTGACCACGAAGCCGTGCAGGTACAGGTCGAAGCCGTCCTGCACCGCCGCGCTGTCCACCTTCGCCACCATCCGGCTGGCGCGCGCCAGCGCGGCGCCGTCGAAGCCGACGCGCTCGCCGATCGCGACCAGTTCGCCCGGAGTCGCCCGCGAGTGCCGGCCACGCCCGCCGCACACGTGCACGCCCAGTTCGCCCGCCAGCGGCGCCAGCCCGCGCTTGAGCGCGCCGATCACGCTGGTGGTGATGCCCGAGGAATGCCAGTCCATTCCCATCACCGCGCCGAAGGACTGGAACCAGAACGGATGCGCCAGCCGCCGCAGCAGCTCGTCGCGCCCGTACTCGAGCACGATCGCCTGGCACATCACCGCGCCGAGCCGGGTCATCCGGTCGGCCAGCCAGCGCGGCACGCGGCCGCCGTGCAGCGGCAGGTCGGCGGAGCCGGAGCGGCGGGTCATGCGGGGCGGGCGCGGGCGGACATCGCGGCATGATCGCCGCTGCCGATCGCAGCAGGCGAGACCGCGGTCGCCGCGCCAGCGCCCGGCGATGAACGCGTCAGGAACTCCCCCCGCGCCGGCCTTGACGGCCGTGCTGCTACGCTCGGGCCCGCGCCGCCGCGCTGCCCGACGGAGGGGAATTGGACCGCACCCTGAGCTTCCTCGAAGCCGAAGGCGAGATCGCCGCGCGCCTGCGCGCGATGGACTGGTCGCGCTCGCCGCTGGGGCCGCCGGCCGGCTGGCCGCATGCACTGCGCACCGTGGTCGCGCTGATGCTCGCCTCGAAGTTCCCGATGTTCGTCGCCTGGGGCCGCGAACTCACCTTCCTCTACAACGACGCCTACACCGACATCCTCGGCCACAAGCATCCGTGGGCGCTGGGCCAGCGCTTCAGCGACGTGTGGGCGGAGATCTGGATGGAGCTCGCACCGATGGTGGAGCGAGCGCTGGACGGCGAGGCGACCTACCAGGAAGACCTGCCCTTCACCATGTGGCGCAAGGGCTACGCCGAGCCGACCTGGTTCACGTTCTCCTACTCGCGCGTGTTCGGCGACGACGGCGAAGTCGCCGGCATGTACTGCGCCTGCACCGAGACCACCGAGGCCGTGCTCGCGCGCGGCCAGCACCAGCGCCAGCTGGAACGCCTGCGCACGCTGTTCCAGCAGGCGCCGGGCGTGATCGCGGTGCTGCGCGGGCCCGACCACGTGTTCGAACTGGCGAACGAGGCCTACCAGCAGCTGGTCGGCACGCGCGACCTGATCGGCCGGCCGGTCACGCAGGCGCTGCCGGAGGTCACCGGCCAGGGCTTCATCGACCTGCTCGACAAGGTCTACGAGAGCGGCGAGCCCTTCATCGGCCGCGCGGTGCCGGTCCGGCTCAAGCGCCAGCGCGGCGCCGAGCCGCAGATGGAGGAGCGCTTCGTCGACTTCATCTACCAGCCGATCCGCGACGAGGACGGCCGGGTCACCGGCATCTTCGTCGAAGGCAGCGACGTCACCGAGGCCATGCAGGCGATGGCCGCCCTGCGCGAGAGCGAGCAGCGCCTGCTGCAGCTGGCCAACACCATCCAGCACCTGGCGTGGATGGCGACGCCGGACGGCGTGCCGGCCTGGTTCAACGACCGCTGGTACGCCTATACCGGGACCACCCCCGAGCAGATGCGCGAACACGGCTGGGCCCACCTCGTCCATCCCGACGACCTGCCCGCCGAGGTGGCGCGCTGGGACGTCTCGATGCGCACCGGCCAGCCCTACGAGGGCGAGATGCGCCTGCGCGGCGCGGACGGCCGCTACCGGCTCTTCCACGGCACCGCCGCGCCGGTGCGCGACGCCGCCGGCCGCATCGTGCAGTGGTTCGGCACCAACACCGACGTGAGCGAGGAGCGCGCCGCGCAGGAAGCGCTGCGGGATGCGAACCGCCGCAAGGACGAGTTCCTCGCCATGCTCGCGCACGAACTGCGCAACCCGCTGGCGCCGATCAGCACCGCCGCCCACCTGTTGCGCGCCATCGCCCACGAGGATCCGCGCGCCCGGCGCGCCAGCGAGATCATCATCCGCCAGGTGCAGCACATGGTCGCGCTGGTGGACGACCTGCTCGACGTGTCGCGCGTGACCCGCGGCCTGGTCGAGCTCAAGCCCGAACCGGTGGACATCGGCCAAGTGGTCGCCGATGCCATCGAACAGGTGCGCCCGCTGCTGGAAGCGCGCGCCCACGCGCTGGCGGTGACGTTGCCGACGCCACCGCCGCCGCTGGTCGCCGACCGCACCCGCCTGACCCAGGTGGTCGCCAACCTGCTGCACAACGCCGCCAAGTACACCCCGCCGCGCGGCCGCGTCGCCCTGCGCGCCATGGTGGACGACGGGCGACTGCACCTCGCCGTCGAGGACAACGGCAGCGGCATCGACGGCGAGCTGCTGCCGCAGGTGTTCACCCTGTTCGCGCAGGCCAGCCGCACCCCGGACCGCGCGCAGGGCGGCCTCGGCATCGGCCTCGCGCTGGTGCGCGGCCTGGTCGAACTGCACGGCGGCAGCGTCGAGGCACACAGCGACGGCCCCGGCCGCGGCGCGCGATTCACCGTGTCCCTGCCGCTCGCGGCCCCCTCGCTGCCGCTCGCGCACGCCGCACTTCCCGCGCCGCCGCGGCCCACCCGCACGACGCACCGGGTGATGGTGGTGGACGACAACCTCGATGCCGCCAACGTGCTGGCGGACTTCCTGCGCCAGCAGGGCTACACCGTCACCGTGCACGACGATCCGGGCGCCGCGCTCGCCGAAGCCGGCGCGCACCCGCAGGACGCCATCCTGCTCGACATCGGCATGCCCGGCATGGACGGCTACGAACTCGCCCGCCGCCTGCGCGCCGGCGGCGCCTCCCGCGATGCCCTGCTGATCGCCCTCACCGGCTACGGCCAGCACCAGGACCGCGCCAACTCCCGTGCCGCCGGCTTCGACGCGCACCTGGTCAAGCCGGCCGAGCCGCAGCGGTTGCTGGGGTTGTTGGGGTGCGGGCGGGCGGTGGCGCGCGCAGGATGACGTACTGCGGGTTCATTCCGGACCCGGCGGGCACGGGCCATCCAGCCATTGGTCCAGCAGCCGCTCGATGCAGAACAGGGCAGTGACCAGGTCCACCTCGTTCACCGCAAACCGCTCGTCCGGGTGGGCCCCGTCATTTCCGAGTTGGCGGATGACGTCCATGTAGGCCGGGAACCACGGCGCCATGCTCCGCGCATTGCGCAACTTCCGGATGCGCTCCTGCAGGTTGCCCTGCGCGTATCCGTTTCTTGCGAGGAAGAGTTCCACGAGCTTTCTTGCCTGGACGCCAAAAACCGCGGGGCTCACGCGTGCGGAATGCAGGAGCTGCAGCCAATCCGCCCGCTGTTGCGGGAATCCGTCGAACAAGGAATCGGCTTCGATGGTCCGGTTG
>JBQCFN010000155.1:0-2733 GCA_051959035.1 Lysobacteraceae bacterium
ACGCCGCGCAACGCGGCCACGAGGAGCTCGGGATGGGCGCACGCGTCGCACTGGTCACGGGCGGTACCGGCGGCATCGGTACCGCAATCGTGTGCAGGCTCGCCGGCATGGGCCACAAAGTCGCCACCAATTATCGCGACGAAGCGAAAGCGCACGCCTGGCGCGACAAGCTCGCAGCCCAGGGCGTGCACGCCACGCTGGTCCCCGGCGACGTATCCGACCCGGTCTCGTGCGAGGCCATGGTGCGCGCGATCGAGGAGCAGGCCGGCCCGGTTGATATCCTGATCAACAACGCCGGCATCACCCGCGACACCACCTTCCACAAGATGACCGCGCAGCAGTGGCGCGAGGTCATCGACACCAACCTCAACTCCGTCTTCAACGTCACCCGCCCGCTCATCGAAGGCATGCGCGAGCGCCGGTGGGGACGGATCATCCAGATCAGCTCGATCAACGGCCAGAAGGGCCAGTACGGCCAGGCCAACTACGCCGCGGCGAAGGCCGGCATGCACGGCTTCACCATCTCGCTGGCGCAGGAGAACGCGAAGTTCGGCATCACCGTCAACACCGTTTCGCCCGGCTACATCGGCACGGACATGGTGATGGCGGTGCCGGAGGACGTGCGCAACAAGATCGTCGCGCAGATCCCCACCGGCCGCCTCGGCACGCCGGAGGAGATCGCCTACGCGGTCGCCTTCTTCATCCCCGACGAGGCGGGCTGGATCACCGGCGCCAACCTGTCGGCCAACGGCGGCCAGTACATGGGCTGGTAGCGGCGGCAACGTGACCGCCGGCTGACTGCGATCGGCGTCACGCGTCAGCTACGTGACCGAGGGGCCTTGACAGCCCCCGTTGCAACCCCTGCTGCGCTGCGCCATGCTCGGCGCATCGCCCGGGGGAACGTCATGGCAGCCCGCGTCATCAAGAAGTACCCGAACCGTCGCCTGTACGACACCGAGATCTCCAGCTACATCACGATCGAAGACGTCCGCCAGCTCATCGTCGACGGCGAGGAATTCGAGGTCCGCGACGCCAAGACCGGCGAGGACCTCACCCGGCAGGTGCTGCTGCAGATCATCGCCGAGCACGAGCAGGACGGCGAGCCGATGCTCTCGACCCAGCTGCTGAGCCAGCTGATCCGCTTCTACGGCGATTCGCTGCAGGGTTTCATGGGCAACTACCTGGAACGCTCGATGCAGCTGTTCCTCGACCAGCACCAGCAGTTCCGCCAGCAGGTCGGCGGCCTGCTCGGGCAGACGCCGTGGACGCTGATGAACCAGCTGACCGAGCGCAACCTGCAGGCGTGGAAGGAATTCCAGGAAAACCTGGTCGGCGCGATGGGCCGCAGCGCCGGCACGCGCGACAAGGACCCCGACAAGACGCGCGGGAGCTGAGGCGTCGTCCACGCGCGCCGCCGCCACGCGGCGACGGCAGCCGGCTTCATCCCCGCGCCCACGTGGCGGCCAACGCCGCGGTGTTTCGTGGCTGGCCGGTCGCGCGCCTGGCAGGCACCAGGCAGCCGCCCGCGCGCGGTCGATCGACCACCGGCCGCCGGGCCGCGGGTCCGGCATTGCGGGGGGCTGCGCCCGCGCCGCGAGCGGCTCGCGGCTGCACGCCGTTCCTGCGCGATGCGGGCCCGCCAGCCGGCAAGGCCACGCCCGCCTTGCATGCACGGGCGCGACCGCCACAATGGCGGGCCCTCGCCCACCGAGCGCCCCGTGAGCCTGACCACGCGCCTGACCTACGCCCTGCCGCACCGCGTGCTCTCCTCGCTCGCACGCCGGCTGGCGTATTCGCGGCATCCGCGGATGAGCCGCTGGCTGATCGACACGGTGACCCGCAGGTTCGGCGTCGACCTCGGCGAGGCCGCCGAGTCCGACCCGCGCGCCTACCCCAGCTTCACTGCCTTCTTCACCCGCGCGCTCCGCGCGGGCGCGCGCACGCCCGATCCGGACCCGCATGCGCTGCTGATGCCCGCCGACGGCCGCATCAGCCAGTGCGGGCCGATCGAGGGCGGACGCATCTTCCAGGCCAAGGGCCAGTCGTTCACCGCGGCCGAGCTGCTCGCCGACGAGGACGCCGCCCTGCCCTACGCCGACGGCCTGTTCGCGACCGTGTACCTGTCGCCGCGCGACTACCACCGCGTGCACATGCCCTGGGACGGCCGCCTGCTGGAAACCGTGCACGTGCCCGGCCGGCTGTTCAGCGTCGGCCCGGCGGCGGTGCGCACGGTGCCTCGGCTGTTCGCGCGCAACGAGCGGCTGGCCTGCCACTTCGACACCAGCTTCGGGCCGATGGCGGTGGTGATGGTCGGCGCGCTGCTCGTGTCGGGCGTCGAGACGGTCTGGGGCGGCGTGGAGATCCCGCAGTATGGACACAGCGTGGCGGTGAAGGACTACCGCGGGGCCGGCATCGTGCTGGAGCGTTTCGCCGAGATGGCGCGCTTCAACTACGGCTCCACGGTGATCGTGCTGTTGCCGCGCGGCGTCGCGCTGCTCGCGCCGGAGCTGGCGGCGGAGGCGCCGGTGCGGCTGGGCCAGCGGCTGGCGACGCTGGGCAGCGCCGCCGCCTGACCCATCCCCGTCGCCGCGGCGTCAGTCGCCGCAGCTCGCGAGCGTCAGCCGCTGGCCCGGATGCAGCGCGTAGCGCGGGCCCTTGACCGCGTTGTCGCGCGCGAGCGCGCGCAGGTCGCATTCGAACCTGTCGGCGATCTCGCCCAGGGTCTCGCCCTTG
>JBQCFN010000156.1:0-4952 GCA_051959035.1 Lysobacteraceae bacterium
ATCGGCCACGGCAGCTGCTTCACCATCCGCGTGCCGCTGACCCTGGCGATCCTGCCGACCCTGCTGGTCGAGCTGGACGGCGACGTGTACGCGCTGCCGCTGGTGCGGGTGGTCGAGGTGCTGTCGGCCAACCCCGGCCGCGCGCTGCTGGTCGACGGCCAGCCGATGCTCGACCTGCGCCAGCAGCCCCTGCCGCTGGTCAGCCTGCGCGCCTGGCTGGGCGTGGACGAGGCGCCGCTGTCGACCCAGACCTGCGTGGTCCTGCAGTCCGGCGAGCAGCGCTACTGCCTCGCGGTGGACCGCGTGCGCGGCCGCGAGGAAGTGGTGATCAAGGCGCTGCCGCGCACCCTGCGCGGCCTGCCCGGCTACGCCGGCGCCAGCCTGGTCGGCGACGGCCGGATGGCGCTGATCCTCGACATCGACGGCCTGCTGCGCACCGGCCTGCGCCGCGACGGCGCCCCGCCTTTGTAGGAGCGGCTTACAGCCGCGAGCTCCTGGCCGCCTGCGACGCCCCGATCGCCAGGCAAGCAAGCTCGCGGCTGCAAGCCGCTCCTACGGACATGCCACCTCAAGCCCCGGCCTCCCCCGACCGATAACTTCCGCAATGGATCGTCTTTCCCTCATCGGCGTGACCCTCGCCCTGTCCGCCCTGGTCGGCGGCAGCGTGCTCAAGGGCGCCGGGCTGTCGAGCCTGTGGTCGCCGGCCGCGTTCGTCATCGTGGTGCTCGGCACCGTCGCCTCCATCCTCGTGCAGACGCCGATGCCGACCTTCCGCCGCGCGCTGCAGATCCTGCGCTGGGTGTTCCGGCCGCCGGCGCAGGACCGCGAGGCGGTGATCCGCCAGCTCGTCGAGTGGAGCACCATCGCCCGCAAGCAGGGCCTGCTCGCGCTCGAGCAGCAGGTGGAAGCGCAGCCCGACCCGTTCCTGCGCAAGGGCCTGCAGATGGTGGTCGACGGCGTCGAGCCGGAGGCGATCCGGCAGATGCTGGAGATCGAGCTGCACGGCCAGGGCCAGCGCGACATCGCAGCGGCACGGGTGTTCGAGGGCATGGGCATCTACTCGCCCACGCTCGGCATCATCGGCGCGGTGCTCGGCCTGATCGCGGTGATGAAGAACCTGGCCGACCCGAGCAAGCTCGGCCACGGCATCGCCGCCGCGTTCACCGCCACCATCTACGGCATCGGCATGGCCAACCTGTTCCTGCTGCCGATGGCCAGCAAGCTCAAGGGCGTGATCCACGGCCAGACCGCCGAGCGCGAGATGATCGTCGAGGGGCTGATCGCGATCGCCCAGGGCGAGAACCCGCGCAACATCGAAACCCGCCTCGCCGGCTTCGTGCACTGACATGCGCCGCCACGTCCACCACGAGGAGCACCTGAACCACGAGGCGTGGGCGATCCCCTACGGCGACCTGCTCACCCTGCTGCTCGCCTTCTTCGTGGTGATGTACGCGGTGTCCTCGCTCAACGAGGGCAAGTACCGGGTGATGGCCGACGCGCTGGCGTCGGCGTTCGGCGGCTCGCCGCGCTCGGTGTCGCCGATCCAGGTCGGCGAGCACCAGCTGCGCGGCGCCTCCTTCGACCGTCCGAGCGCGCTGGTCGCCGGCACGCGCAGCCCGGGGCCCGCCGCGGCCACGCCGGTGGACCTGCAGAAGGTGAAGCAGACGCTGGACCTGCCGACCTTCGCCCGCGGCTTCCGCAAGGCCGGCGACACCAGCGGCGGCGCGGGCACGCCGGGCGAGCAGTTGCGCGCCCTCGGCGAGCGCCTGCAGCACGCGCTGTCGCGGCTGGTCGAGCGCAAGCTGGTCACCGTGCGGCGCGCGCACAACTACCTCGAGGTGGAGATCCAGAGCGACGTGCTGTTCGACAGCGGCGTCGCCGTGCCCGACGCGAAGGCGCGCGCCACCATCGAACAGATCGCGCAGATCCTGCGCGACGAACCCAACGCCGTGCGGGTGGAGGGCTATACCGACGACCGGCCGATCCACACGCTGCAGTTCGACTCCAACTGGGAACTCTCCGCCGCGCGCGCCGCCAGCGTGGTGCACGTGATGATCGCCACCGGCGTGGCGCCCTCGCGCCTGGCGGTGGTCGGCTACGGCGACCAGCAGCCCCGCGCCGACAACGCCACCCCGCAGGGGCGCAACGCCAATCGCCGCGTGCTGCTGGTGATCCTCGCCGCGCCGCAGTCGGTGGACACGGTGCCGGACGGCGTGGTCGCCGACGCGGCCGCCGCCGGCGCGGACGCAGGCGCCGCCATCGAGCCCGCGCCGGCGGCGCAGGGCGGCGCCAAGCACGCAGGAGTCGACTGATGCAGACCTGGGCCATCGCCAACCAGAAGGGCGGGGTCGGCAAGACCACCACCTCGCTGTGCCTGGCACGCGGACTGGCCGCGGGCGGCGCGCGCGTGCTGCTGGTCGACCTCGACCCGCACGCCTCGCTCACCCGCGCCTTCGGCGTGCCGGCCGAGCCGCCGCCGGCCGGCAGCCACGACCTGTTCAACCCGCCCGGCGCCGACGTCGCCGCGGTGGTGCGCGCCACGCCGGTGGCCAACCTGCAGCTGGTCGCCGCGCAGCCCGCGCTGGCCACGCTCGAGCGCCGCGGCGCCACCCAGCCCGGGCTCGGCCTCGCGCTCGGGCGCGCCCTGCATGGCGCGCGCCACCAGTACGACTACGCGCTGCTCGACTGCCCGCCCACGCTCGGCCTGCTGATGGTCAACGCGCTCGCCGCCGCCGACCGCCTGGTGGTGCCGACCCAGACCGATCCGCTCGCGCTGCACGGCCTCGCCGACATGCTGCGCACCGCCGACATGGTCGAACGCTCGCGCCGGCGCGCGCTGCCCCGGCAGATCCTGCCGACCCTGTTCGACAAGCGCACCCGCGCCGGCGTGCAGAGCCTGGAGCAGCTGCGCGAGCGCCACGGCGAGCGGGTCTGGCCGGGCGTGGTGCCGATGGACACCCGCCTGCGCGACGCGCACGCGCTCACCGACGCGGACCTGCCCGACTGCCGCGGCACCGAGGCCTACGCGCGCGCGCTGGCCTGGCTGCGCCGCCACGACCTCGCGCAACAGGAGGCGGCATGAACGGCGAAGCCGATCGCGCGGTGGTCGACGCCTACGTCGACGCCCTGCTGGCGCCGGTCGAAGCCCTGCACGCCGAACCGCAGGACGCCGTCCGCGCGGACGCCGCGTCGCCCACCTCCGCGCCTGCTGCCTCGTCCGCGCCGCCGGCCAGGCCGTTGCCTGCGTCGTCGCCTGGGCCGCAGCCAGCGCCCGCGACGATGCGCGCGCCCGTCCCCGCCGGTGCGCCGGCACCGGTGCGCGAACCCGCCACCGCCGCCGCGGCGCGGCTGGCGGCCGCGATCGCCGAGGCGACCACGCCCGAGCCGCCGGCGCACTCCGGCGCACCCAAGCCCGCGCGCTGGCTGCGCGTGTCGATCGACCATGACCGCTACGCGGTCGAACTGCTGCGCGTGCAGGAAGTGGTGCGCGTGTCGCCCATCGTCGCGATGCGCGGCGCCGCCGTGCACGTGCTCGGCGTGATGAACCTGCGCGGCCGCATCGTGCCGGTCTACGACCTCGGCCTGTGGCTCGGCGCGGGTGAAGTGCAGCCCGACGAACGCGCCCGCGTGGTGGTGGTCGAGCGCGACGACGAACTGCTCGGCGTGCTCGTCTCCAGCGTCGACGACGTGGTGACCCTCGCCGACGACGGCATCGAACCGCCCTACGACACCGGCCCGCGCAAGCGCCGCGCCGCCGACCGCGCGATCCGCGGCATCGCCCGCCCCGGCGGCCTGCCGACGGTGTTGCTGGACGCCAACGCGCTGTTCGGGTGAACGACGACCTGCGGATCGAGCTCGCGCTGGCCCGCGCCGCGGGCCTGCTGCAGCGCGCCGCCAACGACGCCCGCCTGGTGCCGGCGACCGCCGTGCCGCCCGCCGCCGGCGCGGCGCCCCTGCCGGGCACGACCGAAGGCGCCTTCTCGCCGCTGGCGCTGCTGCTGGCGCGCTTCCTGCCGCCGGCGGAGGCGGCGGCGCCGCCCGCGTTCCCCACCCCGGACGAGGCGCGGATGCTGCAGGCCTACCTGCGCCAGCGCGTGGTGGCGGTGTTGCGCACCGCCGGCGTCGCGGTGCCCGCGTCCATGGCGGTGTCGGTGGACGCCGACGGCGCGCTGCGCCTGGCGCCCGCGCCGCCGGGCGAAGCCCGCTACGCGCCACTGCTGCGCCAGGAACCCGACATCGCGCAGCTGGCGGCGGTGCTGCAGCACGCGGCGCCCGCGCAGGCGCCGCCCCTCGGGCATTGCGCGGCCGAGGCGAGCGGCGATCGCACCCCCGGCAGCACGCATGCACCGGACGAGCGCCCGCGCTGGTCGTGGTGGCTGTCCTTCGACACCCGACACGGCGGTTCGCCTGCTCCGCGCGCGCGGCGAAATGCGCGCGCGTGGTGGCTGCCGGCGATCGCGGCGACGGCGGCGCTGCTGCTGTCCTGGTGGCTGCTGCGCTGAACGCAGCTTCAGTTTCGCACCCAAGTCAGGTTTGCGAATCACGCCGCGTTGCCGCGCGTGGCCGGAAAGCTTCGCACCCGGTCCCCACGGAGCCCGCGTTTGCATGGGATGACGTCGCGCTGGCGCAGCCCGGCCTTCTGGCTGCCCTTGCTGGTGCTCGCGCTGCTCGCGGGCGTGCTCGCCTTCGTGCCCGACGCACCGGCCGCGATCGATCCGGTGAGCGAATGGAACGCCGTCGCCTTCCGCGTCGGCGACAGCCTGCATCGCGGCACCTCGCAGGCCCGCGAGATGGCGATGACGCACCTCGCCATCCACGACGCGCTGAACGCGATCCGGCCGCGCTACGCGACCTACGCACCGGCCGTGCGCGCGCCGGCCGACGCCTCGCCCCAGGCGGCGATCGCCGCCGCGGCGCGCCCCGGGCTCGCCGCCCCCGTGCCGGGCGAGGCG
>JBQCFN010000157.1:0-8871 GCA_051959035.1 Lysobacteraceae bacterium
CGCCGGAGACCTGCTGCAGGCGCGCGAGCGCGGCGCCGTAGCCGGCGAGCGCGGCCGCGGGCCGGCCGGTCGCGGCGTCGAGGCTGGCGAGGTCGGCCTGGCTTTCGACCGTGCCCGGTTCGTCGTGCAGCACGTCGCGGCGCAGGCCCAGCGCGCGCTGGAACAGCGGCCGCGCCCCCCCCCGGGCGCCGTGGTCGCGCTCGCAGCGGCCAAGCTGGGAATAGAACTCGGCGGCCTGCACCGGCAGTTGCGCCTGCTCGCGCTGGGCCAGCGCCTGCCCGGGCCGCAGGCCATCCACGCAGGCCGCGGCCCGGCCCAGCAGGCGCTCGGCGCGGCCGCGGTCGGCCAGCGCCTGCAGGCGCAGGCCCGCCGGGACGGCGTCGCCGAGCGCGGAAACGATCAGCGCCTGGCGGTCCAGCAGCGACAGCGCCTGCGGGTAGTCGCCCAGTCCCAGGCGCAGGCGGGCGATCACGCCGTACAGCTCGGCGCGCGCGGCCGGCTGGCGGGCGAGTTCGCGGCTGCCGCGCTCCACGCCGGCGTCGAGCAGCCGGCGCACGTCCAGGGTGCCGTCGCCATTGCCGCCCGCGTGCTCGAACAGCCCGACCACGAAATCCTGCAGCGCCTGCGCGCGGCTGGCCTCCAGCACCGCTTCGCGTGCCTGCCAGGCGACGATGCCGAGCGCGCTCGACAGCACCACCGCCACCAGCAGCCCGGTGCCCAGCGCCCAGCGGTGGCGCTGCACGTACTTGCCGGCGCGGTAGCCCAGGCTCTGCGGCCGCGCCTGCACCGGCTTGCCCTCGCGGTGGCGCTTGATGTCCTGCGCAAGCGCCTCGACCGAGGGATAGCGCTGCTCGGGCCGCTTGGCCAGCGCCTTCAGCACGATGTTGTCGAGGTCGCCGGCCAGCGCGCGCGCGCGCCGGCGCTGGGCGTGCGCGTCGGTGGCCTCCTCGTCGGCGCGCAGCACCGCCACCGACGGCCGCACCGGATCGCTGGTGAGGATCGCCTCCTCCCACGCCGCGTCGCTGTTGCGCTTGAGCCGGTAGGGCCGGCACCCGGTCAGCAGCTCGTACAGCACGACGCCGAGCGAATACACGTCGGTCATGGTGGTGACCGGCTCGCCGCGGATCTGCTCCGGCGCCGCGTAGTGCAGGGTGAACGCGCGCAGGCCGGTGCGGGTGTGCTCGGGCGCGAGGTCGGGGTTGTCGAGCAGCTTGGCGATGCCGAAGTCGAGCAGCCGCACTTCCTCCAGCGGCGTCACCAGGATGTTGGACGGCTTGAGGTCGCGGTGGACGATCAGGTTGGCGTGCGCGTGGCTGACCGCGTCGCAGGTCTGCAGGAACAGGCGCAGGCGCGTTTCCAGCGGGACGTCGTGGCGGCGGCACCAGTCGGTGATCGGCTCGCCCTCGATGTACTCCAGCGCGAGGTAGGGCTGGCTGTCGGTGCTGAAGCCGGCGTCGAGCAGGCGCGAGATGTGCGGATGGGCGAGCCGGGCGAGGATCTGCCGCTCGCGGTTGAAGCGCAGGCGCAGCTTGGGATCGGCCAGGCCCGGGCGCAGCAGCTTGAGCGCGACCCGCCGCTCGTACAGCCCGTCGGCGCGGGTGGCCAGCCAGACCTGGCCCATGCCGCCCTCGCCGAGCAGGCGTTCGAGCCGGTACGGCCCGAGCAGGCTGCCCGGGCGCACGCCCGGCAGCGGCGCGACCAGCGGTTCGGCGAGGAAGTCGTCGCGCTCTCCCTCGAGCGCCATCAGCGCTTCGAGTTCGGCGGCGAGCTGCGGATCCTCCTCGCGCAGCAGGTGCAGGCTGCGGCGGCGGGTGTCCTCGTCCAGCTCGAACATCGCATCGAGCAGCGGGGACAGCCGTTGCCAGCGTTCGGCGTCCATCGGCGCGCGGTCAGCGCTCCTGCAGCGAGGCCAGCAGGAACAGCCGCGCCTTCTGCCAGTCGCGGCGGATGCTGCGCTCGGAGCGCTTGAGCAGCGAGGCGATCTCCAGCTCGGACAGGCCGGCGAAGTAGCGCAGCTCGACCACCTGGGCCAGGCGGGCGTCGACCGCTTCCAGCCGGGTCAGCGCGGTGTCCAGGCCGAGCATCTCCTCGTCCAGGCGCAGGCCGCCCTCGACCTCCTCCGGCAACTCGGTGACCCGGTGCAGGTCGCCGCCGCGCTTCTGCGCCAGGCGCTGGCGGGCGTAGTCGACCACCACGCTGCGCATGGCGGAGGCGGCGTAGGCGAAGAAGTGGGCGCGGTCGTCGAACTGCGCGGCCTGGCGGCCGACCAGCCGCAGGTAGGCCTCGTGGACCAGGGCGGTGGCGTCCAGCGTCTGCCCGTGCTGGCCGGCGAGCTGGCGCCGGGCCATCGCATGCAGTTCCTGGTAAAGCGTGGCGAGGACGCGGTCGAGCGCGCCGCGATCGCCGCCGCGCGCGGCATCCAGCCAGCCGGTGATGTCGGCCGTGTCCGCCATCGTCAGCCTGTCCTTGCGGGTAGGCCACTATAGCCTGAACGATTCGCGGAAATGCGACCGCGGACACCCTCCTCCATGGCCGTCCGGCGGCCCGTTCCCCGTCAGCGCTGGCAGCGCGGGCACCAGGCGGTGGTGCGCTGGCCGATCGCCGCCTGCTTCAGGGGCCGCCCGCAGCGCGGGCAGGGTTCGCCGCCGCGGCCGTAGGCCGACAGCTCCTGCTCGAAGTAGCCGGGCGCGCCGTCCGGGTTGATGAAGTCGCGCAGGGTGGTGCCGCCGCGCCGGATGGCGTGGGCGAGGATCGCCTTCACCGCGTCGGCCAGCGCCCGGTAGCGCTCGCGCGAGACCCGCCCGGCGGGGCGCAGCGGCGAGATGCCCGCGGCGAACAGCGCCTCGGCCGCATAGATGTTGCCGACCCCGACCACCACCGCCTGGTCCATCAGGAAGGTCTTCACCGGCGCCTTGCGCCCGCGGCTCAGCGCGAACAGGTAGGCGCCGTCGAAGGCGTCGGACAGCGGCTCCGGGCCGAGGCCAAGCAGCAGTTCATGGGTCGTGCCCGGCGCCTGCCAGAGCAGGCAGCCGAAGCGGCGCGGATCGTTGAAGCGCAGCACCCGGCCAGGCTTCCCGCCCTCCTCTTCCAGCGCGAGGTCGACGTGGTCGTGCGCCTGCACCGGGGTGTCGGCCGGCAGCACGCGCAGGCTGCCCGACATGCCCAGGTGCAGCAGCGCGCTGCCGGCGGCGGTGTCGAGCAGCAGGTACTTGGCGCGCCGGCGCACGGCGTCGATGCGCTGGCCCGGCAGCAGGTCGCGCACCGCGTCCGGGATCGGCCAGCGCAGGTCCGGCCTGCGCAGCGTGACCGCGCGCACGCGGCGGCCTTCCAGGTGCGGCGCGAGGCCGCGGCGGGTGGTCTCGACTTCGGGCAGCTCGGGCATGCGACCAGCTTAGCCGCGCCCGGCGGCATCCCGTCACGTTTGCGCGCTCCGGCTGAACAGCGGCGGGGAAATCCATGCCGTGTCGACACCGGGCGGAAACGGAGCTGGCATGATGGCCGCGGGCCGGTGCGCCGGCCCACCCCTGTTCCGGAGTCCTTGATGCACGCTTTCCTCGATTTCCTCGCCGGTGGTTTCGTCCAGGCCGGCTGGGTCACGCTGCTGGTCTATTTCCTCGTCGCCACCCAGCTGACCATCTTCTCGGTCACGCTCTACCTGCACCGCAGCCAGGCCCACCGCGGCGTGGACTTCCACCCGGTGCTGCAGCACTTCTTCCGCTTCTGGACGTGGCTCACCACCTCGATGATCACCCGCGAATGGGTGGCCATCCACCGCAAGCACCACGCCAAGTGCGAGACCGCAGACGATCCGCACAGCCCGATGCACAAGGGCATCAACACCGTGTTCTGGCGCGGCGTGGAGCTGTACCGCGAGGCGCGCTGGCAGCGCGGGGACATCGAGAAGTACGGCAAGGGCTGCCCGGACGACTGGATCGAGCGCCACCTCTACACCCCGCACGCGACGATGGGCCCGACCCTGCTGCTGTTCCTCAGCTTCGCCCTGTTCGGCTTCTGGGGCGTGGCGATCTGGGCGGTCCAGATGGCGTGGATCCCGTTCTGGGCCGCCGGCGTGGTCAACGGCCTCGGCCACTGGTGGGGCTACCGCAACTTCGAGACCGACGACACCGCGACCAACCTGACGCCGTGGGCGGTGTGGATCGGCGGCGAGGAGCTGCACAACAACCACCATGCGTTTCCGTCGTCGGCGAAGTTCGCGCTGCGCCGCTTCGAGTTCGACATCGGCTGGGCGGCGATCCGCGGCCTGCAGGCGCTGCGCCTGGCCAAGGTGCTGCGCGTGGCGCCCAGGCTCGACGTGCGCCCGAACATCAGCGTGCCCGACGCCGACACCCTGAAGGCGCTGCTGGCGGTCCGCTTCCAGGCCATGACCGACTTCCAGCGCGACGTGCTCAAGCCCGCGCTGCGCGAGGAAGCCGCCACCGCCGGCGCGAAGCTGCGCGCGCTGCTGCCGCGCAAGCTGCGCCGGGGCCTGGCCGACGACGGCCGCTGGCTCAAGCCGGACGCGCGCCAGCAGCTGCAGGCCTGGGTCGCGCAGCGCCCGCGCATCCGCGCGCTGGTCGAATACCGCGCGCGGCTGTCGGCCGTGCTCGAGTCGCGCAGCCACAACGCGGCCGAGACGCTGCACGCGCTGCAGGCCTGGTGCCACGAGGCCGAAGCCAGCGGCATCCGCGCGCTGCAGGAGTTCTCGGCGCGGCTGAAGGGCTATTCGCTGCAGGCGGCGCGCGCCTGACGCAGCCGGGCGCGATGCGCCACGTGCCTGTCCACGCAAGCCCGGCCGGCGACGGCCGGGCTTTCTTCTGGCCGCGTGGCGGCATCGTCGCCTGGTTGCTCGCGGCCGCGTTCGCCGCCGCCTTGCTGCTGCAGGCCGGCCCGGCCGCCGCGCAGTTGCGCGACAGCGCCGGCTACCTCGCCCGCATGGACCGCGACGGTGACGGCCGCGTCGGCCTCGCGGAATACCAGGACTGGCTGAGCTACGCCTTCGATCGCATGGACCGCGACCACGACGGCGTGCTGTCGCCGGCCGAACAACCCGGCGGGCGCGGCCCCGCGCTCACCCGCGCCGACTACCGCGCCCGCCTCGCCGCCACCTTCCACCGCCAGGACCGCGACGGCAACGGCGTCCTCGACGCCCGCGAACTCGCCGCCCCGCCGCGCTGACGCGCCCGCTGGCGCCGCGCGCGTCGTGGTGCACCGGCGAAGCGGCTCCAGCGCGTGTTTCCCGTGCAGGCGCGGCGCCAGCCGCGAGCGCTTCGCCCATCGGCGCACCGTCGCGAACGCCACCCACCCGCCGCGCGACGCGACGCCCGCCCAAGGCACCTCCCACCCCCGCCGAAGGTGGCAGACTGCTCGTCCCGCCCGCCGGAGCCCGCCATGTCGCAGATCGAGCGCTATCCGATCCCGCCGGGCTTCGCCGCGCAGGCGCGGGTGACCGCCGACGACTACCGCCGCCTGTACGCGGAGTCGGTCGCCGATCCGGACGCGTTCTGGGCCAAGGTCGCACGGCGCCTGGACTGGGACCGCGCGCCGACCCGGGTGCGCGACGTCAGCTTCGACCCGCACGATTTCCGCATCCGCTGGTACGCCGACGGCGAGCTCAACGCCAGCGTCAACTGCCTCGACCGCCACCTCGCCACCCGCGGCGACAAGACCGCGCTGCTGTTCGAGCCCGACGATCCCGCGCAGCCCGCCTTGCGCATCAGCTACCGCGAGCTGCACGCGCGCGTGTGCCGGCTCGGCAACGCGCTGCGCGCGCTCGGCGTGCGCAAGGGCGACCGCGTCACCATTTACCTGCCGATGATCCCCGAGGCGGTGGTCGCGATGCTCGCCTGCGCGCGGATCGGCGCGATCCACTCGGTGGTGTTCGGCGGCTTCGCGCCGCAGTCGATCGCCGACCGCATCGCCGACTGCGGCAGCAAGCTGGTGATCACCGCCGACGAAGGCCTGCGCGGCGGCCGGCGCATCCCGCTCAAGGCGAACGTGGACGCCGCCCTCGCGCTGCCGGGCACCAATTCGGTGGAAACGGTGCTGGTCGTGCGCCACACCCGCGGCGCGGTGCCGATGCAGATGCCGCGCGACCGCTGGTACGACGCGGTCGTCGACGGCCAGCCGGCCGAGTGCGCGCCCGAGCGCATGAACGCCGAGGACCCGCTGTTCATCCTCTACACCTCCGGCAGCACCGGCAAGCCGAAGGGCGTGCTGCACACCACCGGCGGCTACCTCGTGTACGTGAGCTACACCCACGAGCTCGTGTTCGACCTGCGCGAGGACGACGTGTGGTGGTGCACCGCCGACGTCGGCTGGGTCACCGGCCACAGCTACATCGTGTACGGCCCGCTCGCCAACGGCGCGACCGCGTTGGTGTTCGAGGGCGTGCCGACCTGGCCGGACGCCTCGCGCTTCTGGCGGGTGGTCGACCGCCACCGGGTGACCCTGTTCTACACCGCGCCCACCGCGATCCGCGCGCTGATGCGCGAGGGCGACGCACCGGTGAAGGCGACCTCGCGCGCGTCGCTGCGCCTGCTCGGCACCGTCGGCGAGCCGATCAACCCGGACGCCTGGCGCTGGTACCACGACGTGGTCGGCGACGCGCGCTGCCCGGTCGTGGACACCTGGTGGCAGACCGAAACCGGCGGCATCCTGGTCTCGCCGCTGCCCGGCGCCATCGAGGCCAAGCCCGGTTCGGCGACGCTGCCCTTCTTCGGCGTGCAGCCGGCCATCGTCGACGCCGCCGGGCACACGCTCGAAGGCGCGACCGAAGGCAACCTCGTGCTGCTGGATTCCTGGCCCGGGCAGATGCGCAGCGTGTACGGCGACCACCAGCGCTTCATCGACACCTACTTCAAGGCCTACCCCGGCCGCTACTTCACCGGCGACGGCTGCCGCCGCGACGCCGACGGCTATTACTGGATCACCGGCCGCGTGGACGACGTCATCAACGTCAGCGGCCACCGCATCGGCACCGCGGAAGTCGAGAGCGCGCTGGTCGCGCACCCGAAGGTCGCCGAGGCCGCGGTGGTCGGCTTCCCGCACGACCTCAAGGGGCAGGGCATCTACGCCTACGTCACCCTCGTCGCCGGCGAGGTGCACAGCGACGCCCTGCACGCCGAGCTGATCGCCTGGGTGCGCCGCGAGATCGGCCCGATCGCCACGCCCGACCACCTGCAGTGGGCGCCATCGCTGCCGAAGACGCGCAGCGGCAAGATCATGCGGCGGATCCTGCGCAAGATCGCCGAGGACGCGCCGGAGCAGCTCGGCGACACCTCCACGCTGGCCGATCCGTCGGTGGTCGATGCACTGGTGCGCGAACGCCGCGGGGCGAAGCCTTGAGCGAGGCCATCCCGCGCCCGGCGCGCGTGCAGCTGCCGATCAACCTCGCCTGGGCCAAGGGCGCCTACACCGTCACCCTGCACCTGGGCCGCGATGCGCGCCCCGCGCGGCTCGCGCTGGACACCGGCAGCAGCACGCTGGTGGTGCTGCCGCACGCCTACGACCCGGCCACCGACGCCAGCCACGCGCCGACCGCGTGGGCGCAGGAAGTACGCTACGGCGCGGGCGCCTGGGCCGGGCCGGTGGTGCTGGCCGAGGTGCACTTCGAGGGCGCGCATGGCCGCGTCAGCCTCGATGCCGCCCAGCTCGCGGTGGTCGGCGCCAACGCCACCGACCTGCAGGACGCCGACGGCCTGCTGGGCCTGGCCTGCGCGCCGCTCGACGTCGCGCACGACTTCGGCGCCTACCTCGATGGCCGCGGCGTCCGCCCCGCGCTGACCTGCCCGTGGCCGCTGGCGGAGGAAGCCGCCGACCTCGACGCCTTCGGCGCCCTGCTGCGCGCGCAGCCGCGGGTGCGCCTGACCCCGCTGTTCGACGCCCTCGCCGCCGCGCACGCGGTCGCCAACCGCTTCGCCCTGCTGGTGCGACGCGCGCTGGTCCACGTGCTCGACGACGGCGCCGACGACGCGGCGCTCGCCGCCGACCCGCTCAACCAGGGCCTGCTCATCCTCGGCGGCGACACCCACGACGTGCACGCCGACGCCCTGCACCGCGACGACGTGCGCGCGGTGCAGCTCGTGCACGACCTCTACTACAACGTCGAGCTCCTCGCCCTGCAGGTCGGCGACGGCCCGCGCATCGCCGCGCCGCCGCTGGACCCGCGCGACGTGGCGCGCGCCGGCAGCAACGCCTTCGTCGACAGCGGCTGCAGCTTCCTCGTCCTCGAAAGCACGCTCCACCAGGCCGTGCTCGACGCCTTCGCCGCGCGCGACGCGGGCATGCCGGCGCTGGTCGAGCGCTTCCGCGCCGCGTTCGCCGACGGCCGGCGCGGCGTGCCCAATGCCGAGGTCGACGCGTACGACTGGCCCGCGCTGCACTTCTTCGTGCGCGCGCCCGGCGGCGGCGAAACCCGCCTGACCTGCCCGCCCGCGCACTACTGGCAGCGCAACGCGCTGCGCGCCGGCCAGGCCTGCTTCCTGCTGATGGCGCAGCTGCCGCACTTCCCGAAGCAGACCATCCTTGGCCTGCCGCTGCTGGCCGGGCACTACGTCGTGTTCGACCGCGCCGCGGCGGATGGCGGCGTGCTGCGCTTCGCCACCGCCGCGCCGCCGCGGTGAGCGTGCGGGAGACGCCGCGCCTGCGCCTGCGGTTGCTGCACGAGGACGGCGCGGGGGATGGCGCGCTGTACGCCGGGCTCTATGCCGACCCGGCGGTGATGGCCTGCATCGCCCCGCCGCTGTGCCCCGACGCGGCGGCACGCGCCTTCGGCGCCGCCTGCCGGCACAACCGCGCGGCCACCCCCGGCCACCGCACCTGGCGCATCGACGCCCGCGCGGGCACGGGCACGGGCACGGGCACGGGCACGGG
>JBQCFN010000158.1:0-9055 GCA_051959035.1 Lysobacteraceae bacterium
GAGCAGGAGGAGGCCGAACGCGCCGCCGCCGAGGCCGCGGCCAACGCGGAGGCCGCGCTGGAAGAGGCCGGCAAGACCAAGACGCACGGTCATGGCCATGCGCATCCCAAGCCGAGCGTGCCCGCGCGTGAAGCCGACAAAGGCGGCGCGCACAAGGGCAAGACCGCGCACCGCGGTTCGCACGTGATGCAGACCGGCGTCGAGGACGACGACAGCACCGCGCGTTTCGCCGGCCAGTTGCACCTCAGCGCGTCCGAGCGCGCGCGCCGCTCCAGCAGCGCGCGCGGCAAGCCCCGTCCCAAGCGGCAGGCCGAGCAGGTCCGCAGCGGTGGCGGCGCGCACGGCTTCTCCCGCCCCACCGCGCCGATCGTGCGCGAAGTGGCGATCGGCGACGCCATCACCGTCGGCGACCTCGCCCAGAAGCTCGCGCTCAAGGGCGGCGACGTGGTGAAGGCGCTGTTCAAGATGGGCGTCATGGCGACCATCAACCAGAGCATCGACCACGACACCGCGGTGCTGGTGACCGAGGAACTCGGCCACCGCGCCATGCGCGCCGACGAGGGCAACGTCGAGGAAGTGCTGCTGGCGCACGTCGAGGAAGCGCAGGGCGACAAGGCCCCGCGCCCGCCGGTCGTGACCATCATGGGCCACGTCGACCACGGCAAGACCTCGCTGCTCGACTACATCCGCCGCACCAAGGTCGCCTCGGGCGAGGCGGGCGGCATCACCCAGCACATCGGCGCGTACCACGTCGACACTCCGCGCGGGACGATCAGCTTCCTCGACACCCCGGGCCACGCTGCCTTCACCCAGATGCGCGCGCGCGGCGCGAAGCTCACCGACATCGTCGTGCTGGTGGTCGCGGCCGACGACGGCGTGATGCCGCAGACGGTCGAGGCGGTGCAGCACGCGAAGGCGGCGAAGGTGCCGCTGATCGTGGCGATCAACAAGATCGACAAGTCCGATGCCGACCCGTCGCGGGTCAAGAACGACCTGCTCGGCCAGGACGTGGTCGCCGAGGAGTTCGGCGGCGATACCCAGATGGTCGAGCTGTCGGCCAAGACCGGCCAGGGCGTGGACGCGCTGCTGGACGCGATCTCGCTGCAGGCCGAGGTGCTCGAGCTGCGCGCGGTGCCGGATGGCCGCGCCACCGGCGTGGTGATCGAATCCGCCCTCGACAAGGGCCGCGGTCCGGTCGCGACGGTGCTGGTGCAGCAGGGCCGCCTGGAGAAGGGCGATTACCTGGTGTGCGGCACCCAGTTCGGCCGCGTGCGCGCGCTGTTCGACGAAGCCGGCCGGCAGGTGCAGGACGCCGGCCCGTCGATCCCGGTGCAGGTGCTCGGCCTGTCCGGCGTGCCGGACGCCGGCGACGACTTCGTGGTGGTCGAGGACGAGCGCCTGGCCAAGGACGTCGCCCAGCAGCGTGACGCCAAGCGCCGCGAGTCGCGCCTGGTCGCCCAGGCGGGCAACCGCATGGAAGACATCATGGCCCAGATGGGCGAGGGCGCCGCGCAGCAGACCCTCAACCTGGTGGTCAAGGCCGACGTGCAGGGTTCCGTGCAGGCGCTGCGCGAGGCCCTCACCGGCCTGTCCAACGACCAGATCCGCATCAACGTGATCGGCTCGGGCGTGGGCGGCATCACCGAATCCGACGCGCAGCTCGCCGCGACCTCCAAGGCGACCATCATCGGCTTCAACGTCCGCGCCGACGCGTCCGCGCGCAAGGTGATCGAGGGCAACGGCGTCGACCTGCGCTACTTCTCGATCATCTACGACGTGATCGACCAGGTGAAGCAGATCGCCTCCGGCGTGCTCGGCAAGGAGATCCGCGAGGAGATCATCGGCACCGCCGAGGTGCGCGACGTGTTCCGCTCGTCGAAGTTCGGCGCGGTCGCCGGCTGCATGGTCGTCGAGGGCGTGGTCAAGCGCAGCAAGCCGATCCGCGTGCTGCGCGACAACACCGTCATCTTCGAGGGCGAGCTGGAATCGCTGCGCCGCTTCAAGGAGAACGTCGACGAGGTCCGCCAGGGCACCGAGTGCGGCATCGGCGTCAAGGCCTACAACGACGTCAAGCCGGGCGACCAGATCGAATGCTTCGAGCGCATCGAGGTGCAGCGCACGCTGTAAGGCGTGCCTGGATGACGACCGGATGCCGCAGAAGTCCTTCCATCGCACCGACCGGGTGTCCGCCCAGCTCCGCCGCGAGCTGGGCCGGCTGGTCCACGAGGCCGTGCGCGAGCACGGCCTGCCGTCGGCGAGCGTGTCCGACGTCGAGGTGACGCGCGACATGGCGCACGCCAGGGTGTTCGTCACCGCGCTGCAGCCCGAGCGCGCGGACGCGGTGGTCAAGGGACTGAAGGAGCACGCGCGCGAGATCCGCTACGAACTCGCGCGCGCGGTGAAGCTGCGCCACGTGCCGGAGCTGCACTTCGCCTACGACGATTCGGTCGACCGCGGCGAGCGCATCGAGCACCTGCTGCGCGACCTGCCGGAGCGTTCCGGCGACGACGCCGAATAGGCGGCCCCGCGCTGGCCGCCGGCGTGGCGGGTGCAAGCCGCCGCGTCCCGCATTAGCATCGGCCGTCGACCGGCCGCTCCCCCGCACAACCCGCCGCAGGCCACGAGCCGAGGATCGCGCGACCGCATGGCGCCGAAGACCATCTTCCGCAAGCTCGACGGCATCCTGCTGCTCGACAAGCCGCGCGGCATGAGCTCCAACCAGGCGCTGCAGCGCGTGCGCCACCTGTTCCGCGCGGACAAGGCCGGGCATACCGGCAGCCTCGACCCGCTCGCCACCGGCCTGCTGCCGGTGTGCTTCGGCGAGGCGACCAAGATCGCCGGCGGCCTGCTCGGTGCGCGCAAGGCCTACGACACGGTCGCGCGCCTGGGGATCACCACCGACACCGACGACGCCGAGGGCCAGCCGCTGCGCGAGCGGCCGGTGCCGACGCTCACCATCGGCGCGATCGACCTCGCCCTGCAGCAACTCACCGGCCGCATCCGCCAGCGCCCGCCGATCTATTCGGCGCTCAAGCGCGGCGGCGAGCCGCTGTACGCCAAGGCGCGGCGCGGCGAGGTGGTCGAGGTCGAGGCGCGCGAGGTCGACGTGCACGCCTTCGAGTTGCAGTCGGCGGCCGACCTGCTGGACGGCAACCAGCCGCTGCTGCGCCTGCACGTGGAATGCGGCTCGGGCACCTACGTGCGCAGCCTGGTGCGCGACCTCGGCGAGCTGCTCGGCTGCGGCGCGCACGTCGCCGAATTGCGGCGGCTGTGGGTCGACCCGTTCCGCGAGCCGCGCATGTGGACGCTGGAGGCGTTGCAGGCGCTGGCCGGGCGGGGCGGGCACGGGCTCGACGCCTGCCTGCTGCCGATCGAGGCCGGCATGGCCTCCTGGCCGCAGGTCGCGGTGAACGCGGCGCAGGCGCGCCGGCTGGGGCAGGGGCAGGCGGTGGCCGGCGCCTTCACGCCGGCCGGCAGCGTCGCCGTGATGGACGAGGCCGGACGCGCGCTCGGCCTGGGCCTGGTCGAAGGGGGCGCGCTGCGCCCGCAGCGCTGGTTCGCCTGGGCCTGCGCGCAGCCCGGCACGGCGGCCGCCCGCGGCTAACGCCTTGTCCGGCAAGGACCCCGCGGGCTACAATCCCGCGGCTTCCGCTTCACTTCTGGCAGCACCCACCCGCACGCGGCGGGCCTGGCGGTGCGCTTCGCCGTTCGCGGCGCGCGTTCCTGCCGACCACGCATCTACCGAGACACGACATGTCCATCGACAGCAGCAAGATCATCCAGGAATACGCCCGTGGCGCCAACGACACCGGTTCGCCGGAAGTCCAGGTCGCCCTGCTCTCGGCGCGCATCGCGCAGCTGACCGAGCACTTCAAGATCCACAAGCAGGACCACCACAGCCGGCGCGGCCTGCTGAAGATGGTCAACCAGCGTCGCAGCCTGCTCGACTACCTGCATCGCAAGGACGCCGAGCGCTACAAGGCCCTGATCGAGAAGCTGGGCCTGCGTCGCTAAGCAAGACACCGACCGCGGCGCAGCAATGCGCCGCGGTTTTTTCTGCTGTCATCCCGAGCCTGGCGAGGGATCCGCTTTCCGGCGGGACGAACAGGGTGGATCCCCCGCTGCGTTCGGAATGACAGCGCCCCCGGCCTTCACCGGCCAACCGCGCCCCGCAAGGGCGGTGCGCGGAACATGTGACCCGAGGATTCCCAACGTGGCAAAAATCACCAAGACCTTCCAGTACGGCAAGCACACCGTGACGCTGGAGACGGGCGAAGTCGCCCGCCAGGCCAGCGGCGCCGTCATCGTCAAGATGGACGACACCGTACTGCTGGTCAGCGCCGTCGCCGCCCAGGCGGCGCGCGAGGGGCAGGACTTCTTCCCGCTCACCGTCGACTACCAGGAGAAGTTCTACGCCGGCGGCCGCATCCCCGGCGGCTTCTTCAAGCGCGAGGGCCGCCCGACCGAGAAGGAGACGCTGATCTCCCGCCTGATCGACCGTCCGATCCGCCCGCTGTTCCCCGAGGACTACCGGAACGAAATCCAGATCATCGCGACGGTGATGTCGCTGAATCCGGAAATCGACGGCGACATCCCGGCGCTGATCGGCGCGTCCGCCGCGCTGGCGCTCGCCGGCACCCCGTTCCAGGGCCCGATCGGCGCCGCCAAGGTCGGCTACAAGGACGGCCAGTACCTGCTCAACCCGACCGCCGCCGAGCTCGCCACCAGCGACCTCGAGCTGGTCGTCGCCGGCACCGCCAACGCCGTGCTGATGGTCGAGTCCGAGGCGAAGATGCTGTCGGAAGAGGTGATGCTCGGCGCGGTGATGTTCGGCCATCGCGAGATGCAGAAGGTCATCAACGCGATCAACGAGCTGTGCGTCGAGGCCGGCGTGAAGCCGTCCGACTGGGTCGCCCCGGCGAAGAACGACGCGCTGATCGCCGAGATCAAGGCCAATGCCGGCGCCGCGCTGGCGCAGGCCTACCAGATCCGCGACAAGCAGCAGCGCCGCGACGCCATTTCGGCCATCCGCAAGGACACCTGGACCACGCTGTCCGGCCGCGCCGAGCAGGAAGGCTGGACCCAGGCCGAGTACAACAAGGAGTTCGGCGAGCTCGAGTACCGCACGATGCGCGACTCCGTGCTCGACACCAAGGTCCGCATCGACGGCCGCGCGCTCGACGTGGTCCGCCCGATCGCGTCCAAGGTCGGCGTGCTGCCGCGCACCCACGGCTCGGCGATGTTCACCCGCGGCGAGACCCAGGCGATCGTCGTCACCACGCTCGGCACCGCGCGCGACGGCCAGATCATCGACGCGGTCGCGGGCGAGTACAAGGAACACTTCCTGTTCCACTACAACGTCCCGCCGTACTCGGTGGGCGAGTGTGGCCGCTTCGGCGCGCCCAAGCGCCGCGAGATCGGCCATGGCCGCCTCGCCAAGCGCGGCGTGCTGGCGGTGATGCCGTCGATGGAGGAGTTCCCGTACACCGTGCGCGTGGTGTCGGAGATCACCGAGTCGAACGGCTCCTCGTCGATGGCCTCGGTGTGCGGCTCCTCGATGGCGCTGATGGACGCGGGCGTGCCGATCAAGGCGCCGGTCGCCGGCATCGCCATGGGCCTGGTGAAGGAGGACGACCGCTTCGTCGTCCTGTCCGACATCCTCGGCGACGAGGACCACCTCGGCGACATGGACTTCAAGGTCGCCGGCACCGAGCACGGCGTGACCGCCCTGCAGATGGACATCAAGATCCAGGGCATCACCGAGGAGATCATGCAGGTCGCGCTGAAGCAGGCCAAGGCCGGCCGCCTGCACATCCTCGGCGAGATGCAGAAGGCGATCAGCGCGCCGCGCGCCGAGCTCTCGGAGTTCGCCCCGCGCCTGCTGACCATGAAGATCCACCCGGACAAGATCCGCGAGGTGATCGGCAAGGGCGGCTCCACCATCCAGGCGATCACCAAGGAAACCGGCACCCAGATCGACATCCAGGACGACGGCACGATCGTGATCGCGTCGGTCAACGCCGCCGCCGCCCAGGCCGCGAAGGCGCGCATCGAGCAGATCACCTCCGACGTCGAGCCGGGCCGCATCTACGAGGGTAAGGTCGCCAAGCTGATGGACTTCGGCGCGTTCGTGACCATCCTGCCGGGCAAGGACGGCCTGGTGCACGTCTCGCAGATCTCCAACGAGCGCGTCGAGAAGGTCAGCGACAAGCTCAAGGAAGGCGACGTGGTCAAGGTGAAGGTGCTCGAGGTCGACAAGCAGGGCCGCATCCGCCTGTCGATGAAGGCGGTCGAGGAAGGCGAGGGCCTGCCGGCGGCCTGAGCCGGCAAGCGATCCCGCTGACGGAAAAAGCGCGCCGCGAGGCGCGCTTTTTCTTTGCGCGCGTGGCGGCCGGCTGCCCGCGTCCGGGCGCACCGGCCGGCGTCATCCCGCGCCGGGGCGCGTGCATGGCCCGCACCGGGCGTTCGGCGAGGGCTTGAACCTTCCGGCTCCTGCGGCGCATCCAGCCGTGGTGCCCATGAGGGGAGCGGTGGATGCGCGCGATCGCCCGGATGCTGCTGTCCTTCCTGTCGCTGGTGGCCGTGCCCGCCGCGGCGCAGTCGGTGGTCCGCAACGACGAGCTCCTCGACGGCGACCGGCCGGAAGCCTGGGCGATGCACTACGTCGCCGCCAGCAGCCTGTTCACCGCGACCGGCGCCACGCCGGTGCTGGCGCCGGGCGAATGGCGCGCGGCGGTCGACCTCGCGCAGGTGCCGCGGCTGGACGAACGCCAGCAGGTCGTCGGCTTCAACGGGCTCAAGCGCGAGGACCTCAACCGCTCGCCGGTGTTCGGCCGCGCGCGCGCCTGGATCGGCCTGCCCGGCGGCTGGGTGGGCGAGCTCGGCTACACGCCGCCATTGCGCGTGCGCGGTACCCAGGCGCGCCACTTCCTCGCGCTGGCGGTGGCGCGGCGGATCGTCGAGCGCGGATCCTTTGCGCTGTCGGCGCGCCTGTTCGGCCAGCACGGCGCGATCGCCGGCGACATCACCTGCCCCGCGCGGCTGGCCGGCATCGATGATCCGGCGCGCAATCCCTACGGCTGCCAGGCGCCGTCGCGGGACGTCGCCGAGATCAACGACTACGGCATCGGCCTGGCCTCGTCGTGGACGCGGGGCCGCTGGCAGGCCTATGTCGAAACCGCGGTGCTGCGCACCGAAACCCAGGTCCAGGTCGATGCCCGCGTGTTCGATGCGCGCGACCGCTCCCGGCTGGTCGCGCACGACGTGCTCGGCAGCGTGGCGGCGGGCGTCCGTCGCGAGCTCGGGGCGCACTTCGACTGGGGCGCGGAGCTGCTGTTCGTGCCGCTGCGGGTGCGCCGGGGCGCCGGCGCGCCGAGCGAGCGCGACGACTTCAGCGGTGTGCGGCTGCAGCTGCGCTACCGGCCGTGAGCGCGGCTCACCCGCCCGACCGGGGCGCGCCGCGGCGCGCGCGCTGCCGGCGCGCTTCGAGCACCGCGTACACGACCAGCGCGACCGCCAGCGGCAGCAGGTAGTAGAGCGCCCGGTAGGTCAGCACCGCGGCGAGGATGCCGGGGCGCGGCAGGCGGCCGTCGAGCAGCGCCACGAACACCGCCTCCAGCACGCCGATGCCCGCCGGCATGTGCACCGCCGCAGCGGCGACCGCGCCGAGCAGCAGCACCGCCAGCACCTCCGGATAGCCCACCCCTGGCGGCAGCAGCACGAAGACGATCGCCGCCATCAGCATCCAGTTGCCGGCCGCCATCGCCACCTGCAGCAGCGCCAGCGGCAGCGAGGGCAGCCGGAAATGGTGGCCGCGCAGGTGGAACACGCGCCCGTGCGTGAGCCGGCAGGCGGCGAGGTAGGCGGCCAGCGCGCACAGCATCGCCACGCCCAGCACCTGCAGCCCGTCCACGCCCAGCCGCCAGCCCGCCGGCAGCGCCAGCGTGCGCCGCGCGAACAGCACGCCCGCCAGCAGCAGGTAACCGACCCAGTTGGTCACCGTGCTGAAGAAGATGATGCGGGTGATCAGCCCGAGCGACAGCCCCGAGCGCGCATACAGCCGCAGGCGGAAGCCTGCGCCGCCGAGCACCGCGCCGATGTTCATGCTCAGCGCATAGCTCACGAACACGATCGGCAGGATGTGGCGGCGGCGCAGGCCGTGCTCGGCGTAGCGGCGCGCGGCGACGTCGTAGCCGCAGTAGAGCAGGTAGCTCGCGGCGGTGAGCAGGCCGGCCAGCGCGAGCCGCCCGGGCCCGTAACCGGCGATGGCCGCGCGCACCGCACCCCAGTCGACCGCGCGCGCGGCATGCACCAGCAGCACCACGACCACGCCCAGGAACAGCAGCGAGGCGATCCTCGCGGCCAGCCGCCACGCGCGATGGCGCGGGCTCATGCGGCCCGGCCGAAGCGGCCGCGCGCCGGGTCGCGCAGCTGCGCCACCCGCGGCGTGTGCGCCGGCAGCAACCCGGCCCACTCGGGGAAGTGGCGCAGGCAGTGGAAGGCGACGGGCCGCAGCAGGGCGGCGCCCAGCGAGCGCGGCGGCAGGCTGTCGGCACGCACCTCGTGGCAGTGCGCGCCGATCAGTGCGAGCAGCCGCGCCTGCAGGTGGCCGGCGAAGCCGGCGTCGCGCACGAACAGGTTGGCCTCGAGGTTGAGCGACAGGCTGAGCGGGTCGAGGTTGCTCGAGCCGACCGTGGCCCAGCGGCGGTCGATCACCGCGACCTTGCCGTGGAAGGGCCGCCGCCGGTATTCGAACACCCGGATGCCGTCATCGAGCAGGCGGCGGTAGAGCAGCCGCGCCGCGGTGCGCGCGATGCGCGTGTCGGGCTCGCCCTGCAGCACCAGCGCCACGCGCACGCCGCGGCGCGCGGCCTGGCGCAGCGCGCGCAGGAAGCCGAAGCCCGGGAAGAAGTAGGCGTTGGCGATGAGGACCTCGCGCCGCGCGGCGGCGATCGCGCGCCGGTACTCGTCCTCGATCGCATCGCTGCGGCGTCCGTTGTCGCGCGGCAGGAACAGCGCGGTCGCGGTGCCCGCCGTTTCTCGGGCGGCGTTGGAG
>JBQCFN010000159.1:0-8552 GCA_051959035.1 Lysobacteraceae bacterium
GACGCCGAGGTGGTCGCGCGCCTGCAGGAGCAGGGCAACCTGCCGATCGAGGCGCGGCCGGCCAGCGAGGGCGGCGGCGAGTCCGCGTGGCGGGTGCTGTTCAAGCCGAAGGCGTTCGCCGGGCAGCGGCTGGTGCAGTTCACCCAGCAACTGGCGACCCTGCTCGGCGCCGGCCAGCCGCTCGACCGCGCGCTGACCATCCTGCTCGAGCTGCCCGAGGACGAGGCCGCGAAGCGCACCATCGCCGACCTGCGCGACGCCGTGCGCGGCGGCACCGCGCTGTCGACCGCGCTCGAACGCCAGCACGGCACCTTCTCCAAGCTCTACGTGAACATGATCCGCGCCGGCGAGGCCGGCGGCAGCCTGCACGAGACGCTGGCGCGCCTGGCCGATTACCTCGAGCGCAGCCGCGCGATGCGCGGTCGCGTGGTCAACGCGATGATCTACCCGGCGATCCTGCTGGTGATGGTTGGGTTGTCGCTGCTGTTCCTGCTCGGTTTCGTGGTGCCGCAGTTCGCCGCGATGTACGACAGCCTCGACGCGACCCTGCCGTGGTTCTCGCGCATCGTGCTGGGGGTCGGCATGTTCGTGCGCAGCTGGTGGATCGTGCTGATGGTGGTGCCGGCGCTGCTGCTGTGGTGGTTCGACCGCAAGCGCCGCGACCCGGCGTTCCGCGCCGCCTTCGACGCCTGGCTGCTGCGGCAGAAGTTCGCCGGCCCGCTGGTGGCGCGGATCGAGACCGCGCGGCTGGCGCGCACCCTCGGCACCCTGCTGCGCAACGGCGTGCCGTTGCTGACGGCGATCGGCATCGGCCGCAACGTGCTCGGCAACCGGACCCTGGCCGACGCGGTCGACGCCGCCAGCGCCGACGTCAAGAACGGCATCGGCCTGTCGGTCGCGCTGGCCAAGGGCAAGGTGTTCCCGCGGCTGGCGCTGCAGATGATCCAGGTCGGCGAGGAGTCCGGCGCGCTCGACACCATGCTGCTCAAGACCGCCGACACCTTCGACCAGGAAACCTCGCTGGCGCTGGACCGCATGCTCGCCGCGCTGGTGCCGGCGGTGACGCTGCTGATGGCCAGCATCGTCGGCATCGTGATCGTGGCCGTGCTGACGCCGATCTACGACCTGACCAACGTGATCCAGTAGGAGCGCCCGGCGCGCCGCCGGGCGGGGACGGATTTCGCGCCGTGTTCAGGCTTCCGTGGCAGCATTGGCCAATTGACCTTCCGGGGAACTCCTCCATGCGCCCGTCCCGCTCCTTCCCGCGTTCCTTCCGCCCCGCGCCGCGGCCGTCGGCGCAGGCCGGCTTCAGCCTGATCGAGATCATCCTGGTGGTGGTGCTGATCGGCGGCATCGTCGCCTTTGCCGCCAGCCGCATCCTCGGCGGCGGCGACCGCGCCAAGTTCAACCTCGCCAAGTCGCAGGTGCAGACGCTGGCCGAGAAGGTGCAGCAGTACGAGAACGACACCGGCGGCCTGCCGACCACGCTGGACGACCTGGTCACCCAGCCGGGCAACGCGGCCGGCTGGCTGGGCCCGTACGCGAAGGCGGCGGAGCTGAAGGATCCCTGGGGCCACGCGTTCGTCTACAAGGCGCCGGGCGAGGGGCAGGCGTTCGACCTGGTCAGCCTCGGCGCCGACGGCCAGCCGGGCGGCAGCAGCGTCGACGCGGACATCAAGTACCAGTAAGGCCATGGGCGCCGCCGCGCGCCGTGCGCCGCGCGCGCGCGGCTTCACCCTGCTCGAGGTGCTGGTGGTGCTCGCGCTCATCGCGATCGCCAGCGCCCTCGCGGCCGCGGCGGTGAGCGGCGGGATGGCGGGCCTGCGGTTGCGCTCCAGCGCCAACGAGATCGCGGCCCAGCTGCGCTACACCCGCGCGCAGGCGCTGGCCACCGGCGAGGCGCAGCGCTTCGTCATCGATCCGCGCGCCCACCGCTGGCGGGCGCCCAAGGACCGCCACGGCGAGCTGCCGCGCGCGCTCGGCATCGCCTTCATCGGCGCGCGCGAAACCCAGCCGGCGCAGGGCGTGGGCGCGATCGTGTTCTTCCCCGACGGCGCCTCCACCGGCGGGCGCGTGCAGCTGACCGCGAAGCGCGCCGCCTGGAACATCGACGTCGCCTGGCTGACCGGCGAAGTGCGGGTGGCGCGCGCGGAGGCGCCGCGATGAGCCCGGCCGCGATTCCGCGCGGAGCGCGCCAGCGTGGCTACACGCTGATCGAGGTCATCGTGGCCTTCGCCATCCTCGCGCTCGCGCTGAGCCTGCTGCTCGGCACCCTGTCCGGCGCGGCGAAGCAGGTGCGCTGGGCCGACGAGGCCGGGCGCGCAGCGCTGCACGCGCAGTCGCTGATCGACCAGGCCGGCATCGGCGAACCGCTGCGCGCGGGGCACACCGCGGGCGCGTTCGAGCAGGGCCGCTACCGCTGGACGCTCGACGTCGCGCCCTACGCCGATCCGCTCGCGTCGCGCCTGCCGCAGCGCGACCTCAGCGCGCCACGGCTGTGGCAGCTGGTGCTGGACGTGCGGTGGGGGCAGGGCGACGATCCGCGCCAGCGCCTGCAGCTGCGCAGCCTGCGGCTGGTCACGCCGACCCAGCAGGACGCGCCATGAACGGCCGCGCGCGCGGTTTCACCCTGATCGAGGTGCTGCTGGCCACCGTGCTGCTCGCCTCGGGGCTCGCCCTGGCCTTCGCCACCCTGCGCTCGGCGACCGCGATCGCGACGCGCGGGGAGGTGCTCGAGCGGCGCAACGAGCGGATGCGCGCGGTGGAAGGCTTCCTGCGCGCGCGGCTGCAGGCGATGCGCCCGGTGCCGTACGGCTTCGACCGCGACAGCGGGCTCGCCCAGCGCTTCCTCGGCCAGCCCCAGCGCATGCGCTTCGTCGCCGACCTTCCCGACTACCTCGGCCGCGGCGGGCCTTACGTGCACGAGTTCGCGATCGAGCAGGGCGACCGGCCCGGCGAGGTGCGGTTGACCGTGGCGCTGACGATGGTGCTCGGCGGCCAACCGGTGGAAGAGCAACCGGTGCGGCCGCCCGAAGTGCTGGCAGAGCACCTGCGCGCGGTGCGCTTCCGCTACCGCGGCCTCGGCGCCGACGGGCGGCTGGGCGGTTGGCAGCCGCAGTGGCCGACCCAGGACGCACTGCCGCTGCAGGTCGAAATCGACGTGCAGGACGCGCAGGGACGCGACTGGCCGGCGCTGGTGGTCGCGCCGCCGCTCGCCGGCAGCTTCGGCGGGGTGGCGCCATGAGGAGGGTGGCGCGACGTCCGCGCGGCGCGGCCCTGCTGCTGGTGCTGTGGCTGATCGCCCTGCTCACCGCGCTGGTCGGCGGTTTCGCGCTGGGCGCGCGCATGGAGCACCTGCAGGGCCAGGTGCTGGCGCGCGGGGTGGTCGCGCAGCAGGCGGCGCGCGCCGGGGTCGAATACGCGGTGGTGCGCGCGTCCAGCGAGGACCAGCGCTGGCGCTGGCTCGCCGACGGGCGGCCCTATCGCTGGGCCTATGGCGATGCCCGGGTCGAGGTGCGCATCACCGACGAGATGGGCAAGGTCGACCTCAACCTGGCCTCGCTGGATCTCCTGGCCGCACTGTTCCGCGGCGTGGGCGCGCCGCCGGACCAGGCGCAGCGGCTGGCCGGCGCGATCCTCGACTGGCGCGACGGCGACACCCTGACCCAGCCGGGCGGCGGCGCCGAGGACGCCGACTATTCCGCCGCCGGCCTGCCCTACGGCAGCAAGGACGAGCCGTTCGAGAGCGTGGCCGAGCTGCAGCAGGTGCTGGGCATGAGCAAGGAGCTGTACGCCCGCGCCGCGCCCTTCCTGACGGTGTACAGCGGCCGTGCCAACCCGGATCCGGCGTTCGCTCCGCCGGAGGTGCTCACCGCCATGGGCTACGATGCCGAACGCATCATCGCGCAGCGCCGCGCGTGGACGCCGGGGTCGGACCAGCCGGCGCCGCTGTTGCCGGACGGGCAGTCGCTCGTGGGCAGCAATAGCGGTACGTATAGTATCGAGAGCCGTGCGCGGGGCCCGGGGGGACGCGTCGCGGTGTTGCGCGTGACGCTGCGCATCGGGGGCAACGGCCTGCCGGGGTCGGCCTGGACGCCGTTGCGCTGGGAGGAAGGAGCATCGCCACGCTGATGGACATGCGCGTCGCCCTGCGGAGCCGTTTCGGCGCCGGCCTCGGCCGTTGGCGCGGCGCGGGCGGCTTTGTCGCATGGTGGTGGCGCTCGCTGGTCGCATGGCTGCCGCGCCGCTGGCGGGTCGCGCTGGGCATCGAACGCGGCCGCCTGCTGCTGCAGCCCGATCCCGACGCCGTGCAGCTGCGCCTGCAGGATGGCGAGGGCCTGCGCGACCTCGGCCACGTGCCGGGCCTGGCCGACGCCGGCCCGGATGCGCTCGCCGCCCTGCTCGCGCCGCGGCTGGCCGACCTGCCGCGCTGGCTGCTGTTGCCGGGCGCGCGCGCGTTGCGCCGCCGCCTGGTGCTGCCCGCCGCCGCCGCCGACCGCCTGCGCGACGTGGTGTCCTTCGAGATCGACCGGCAGACCCCGTTCGCCGCCGACGCGGTCGCCTTCGACGCGCGCCTGCTCGGCCGCCGCGACAGCGACGGCCAGCTCGACGTGGAACTGGTCGCCGTGCCGCGCGCCGCGCTGGACGCGCAGCAGGGCCTGCTCGGATCGCTGGCGGACAACCTCGCCGGGGTCGACGTCGCCGGCAGCGACGGGCTGCCGCTCGGGGTCAACCTGCTGCCGCCGGCGCTGCGCCGGCGCCAGGTCGACCCGTGGCGGCGCTGGAACTGGCTGCTCGCCGGGGTCGCCCTGCTCGCACTGGTGCTCGCGCTGTGGACGCTGCTGCAGAACCGGCGCGCCGCCGCCGACGCGCTGCAGCAGGCGACCGACCGCGAAGTCGCGTCGGCCAAGCGCGTCTCCCAGCAACGCCAGCAGCTGGTCGCGCTGGTCGAGGGCCGTGCCTTCCTCGACCGCCAGCGCGCCGGCCGGCCGACCGCGGTCGAGCTGCTCGACGAACTCACCCGCCGCCTGCCCGACGGCACCTACCTCGAGAAGTTCGCGATCGAGGACAACCGCATGCTGCTGATCGGCCTGAGCAACGAGGCCTCCGCGCTGGTCGGCCGGCTGGAAGGCTCGAAGCTGTGGCGCGCGCCGGCGCTCACCGGCGCGGTGCAGCCCGATCCGCGCACCAAGAAGGACCGCTTCACCCTCACCGCCGACCTCGCGCTGTCGCCGGCGGCGCAGGCGCAGCCACCGGCGCAGGAGCCCGCGAATGCCGACGCGCCCTGACCGCGACCGCTGGCTGGCGCTCGGCCTGCTGCTGGCCGCGCTCGCGATCGCCTACCTGCTGCTGCTGCATCCGTGGTGGACCGCGCCGATGGCGGACGCCAACGCGCGCATCGATTCCCTGCAGCAGCGCGAGCTGCGCGCACGCATGCAGCTGCAACAGGCGCCCGACGTCGCGCGCCGGCTGGCGCAGGCGCAGGAGATGGAGGCGCGCTCGCCGGCCTTCCTGCCGGAGGCGACCGCCGAGCTCGCCACCGCCGGGCTGGTGCAGCGGCTGGAACAGGTGGTCGCGCAGGCGAGTCCGGGCAACCGCAGCTGCGCGATCACCAACCGCTCGCCGTCGAGCGAACCGCGCCAGGAACGCTTCACCCGGGTCACCGTGCAGGTGCGCCTGCGCTGCGGCAGCCCGGAGCTGGCGACCGTATTGCACGCGCTGGAAAGCGGCTCGCCGCGGCTGTTCGTCGACAACCTCAACATCCTCGCCCAGCGCTATTTCTTCATGCCCGGGCAGAACGCCAACCAGGCCGGCGGCCTGGACGTGAGCTTCGACCTGTACGGCTACCTGCGCCCGCGGCCCGGAACGACGGGGGTGGCGCGTGCGCGTTGACGGCGCGGCCCCGCGCACCTGGCTGCTGGCCGCGGTGGCGGCCTGGGCGATGCTGGCCTGGCTGCTGGCGCTCGCCGGCATGGGCGCGCACGTCGCGCCGCTGCCGGCCGACCCGGCCCTGCGCCAGCCGCTGCCGACCCCGCGCCCGTCGCCGCCGGACCGGATCGGCCCGCTCGCCCAGTACGCCGAGATCGGCGCGCGCCCGCTGTTCTCCGAGGACCGCCGCCCGCAGCCGTTCGTGCTGCAGCCCGAGGGCGGCGAGGGCACGCCGGCGGACGCCTTCGACTACGTGCTGACCAGCGTGCTGATCACCCCGCAGGTGGAACTGGCGATCGTCCAGCCGACCAGTGGCGGCAAGCCGGTGAGCTTCCACCTCGGCGAATCCGCCGACGACCTGCCGAACTGGCGGCTGGTGTCGCTCTCGCCGCGCAGCGCGGTGTTCGAGGGGCCCGGCGGGCAGAAGTCGCTCGACCTGCGGGTGTGGAACGGCGGCGACGCGGCCAGCCCGGCGGCGCCCGCGCCGCCCAACAGCGTCAGCGATGCCGACGCCGCCCCACCCGCGGCCGCACCCTCGGCCGCGCCCCTGCCGGCGCCGCCACCCGCCAACGACAACGGCCTGGACACGCCCGCCGACGACAAGGCCGAGGACGCGCGCGCCAAGCAGCAGATGGACGCGATCCGCAAGCGCATCGAGGAGCGGCGCGCGCAGCTGCGCCGCGAAGCCCAGCACCCGCCCGGCAGCAACCCCTGACGTGCCGCCACCAGAGTGACCGCATGAACCGATCGACCTTCCGCGTCCTGCTCCTCGCCACGCTCGCCGGCCTGCTGGCCGCGTGCGCCAGCGTGTCCACGCCGGTGATCAAGCGCGATGCGCAGCTGCACCGGGCGCCGGCCGCCGGCACGCCGGCCGACGCCGACACCCGCGCGCAGGCCGAACCGCTGCCGCCCGCCCAGGCCGGTCCGACCCCGGTCATCCGGCGCGGCACCGGCCAGGTGATCAACCGCAGCGCGGCCAGCGCGCCGCCGCCCAACCTCGGCGCCACCACCGGCTCGGCCACCTTCAACTTCGAGGGCGAATCGCTGCCGGCCGTGGTCAAGGCGATCCTCGGCGACATGCTCGGCCAGAACTACGTGATCGCGCCGGGCGTGCAGGGCACGGTGACCCTGGCCACGCCCAAGCCGGTCAGCCCGGCCGAGGCGATGAGCCTGCTGGAGATGGTGCTCGGCTGGAACAACGCGCGCATGGTCTACAGCGACGGCCGCTACAACATCGTGCCGGCCGACCAGTCGCTCGCCGGCACCATCGCCCCGCGCACCGGCGGCGCCGCGCTCGCGCGCGGCTTCGAGTCGCGGGTGGTGCCGCTGAAGTACATCTCGGCCGCGGAGATGGAGAAGATCCTCAAGCCGTACGCGCGCAAGGATTCGATCGTCAACGTCGATGGCGGGCGCAACACGATCACCGTTGCCGGCACCCGCGCCGAGCTCGAGAACTACCTGCGCACCATCCAGATCTTCGACGTCGACTGGATGGCCTCGATGTCGGTCGGGGTGTTCCCGCTGCAGTTGGGCAAGGCGTCCCAGGTGGTCAGCGACCTGGAGAAGGTGTTCGGCGAGCAGAGCAAGTCGCCGGTCGCCGGCATGTTCCGCTTCATGCCGCTGGAGGCGGCCAACGCGGTGCTGGTGATCACCCCGCAGGCCGACTACCTCGACGACATCCAGCAGTGGCTGGAGCGCATCGACGGCGCCGGCGGCGGCGTCCAGCTGTTCTCCTACGAGCTCAAGTACATCAAGGCCAAGGATTTGGCCGATCGCCTCGCCGAGGTGTTCGGCGGCAATCCGGGCCGCGGCCAGCAGCAGGCCGGCGGCACGCCCAGCCTGATGCCGGGGCTCAATTCCACCGAGATCCGCGACAGCGGCGTGGACAACAGCAGCGGCATCAGCACCGCGACCATCGGCGGCAACACGCCCGGCGGCACCGGCAGCGACATGGCCGGCACCGGCGGCGCCACGGGCACGCTGTCGCTGCCGCAGGCCAGCAGCGGCAACGGCTCGGTGACCCTGCAGGTCAACGGCGACCAGGTGGGCGTATCGGCGGTGGAGGAAACCAACAGCCTGCTGGTGCGCGCCACCCCGCAGGCGTGGAAGTCGATCCGCGAGGTGGTCGACAAGCTCGACGTGATGCCGCTGCAGGTCCACATCGAGGCGCAGGTGGCGACCGTCGACCTGACCGGCGCGCTGCAGTACGGCGTCAGCTGGTACTTCGAGCAGGCGGTGAACGCGCCCACCACCGCGGGCGGCGCCGGCCTGCCGAGCGCGCTCGGCCGCGACATCTGGGGCGACATCGCCGGCAGCATCCGCCCGGCCGGCGTCACCAATCCCGGCCTGGCGTGGACCTTCCTCGGCCGCAACGCGGCGGCGGTGATCAACGCGCTGGACCAGGTCACCGACGTGCACCTGCTGCAGACCCCGTCGGTGTTCGTGCGCAACAACGCCGAGGCCTACCTCAACGTCGGCGCGCGCATCCCGATCGCCTCGGTCAGCTTCGACCCCAACGGCACCGGCACCACCGGCACCTTCAGCCAGGTGCAGTACCTGGATACCGGCGTGACCCTGAAGGTGCGCCCGCGCGTGACCAAGGACGGCATGGTCTTCCTCGACAT
>JBQCFN010000160.1:0-11019 GCA_051959035.1 Lysobacteraceae bacterium
CGGCCGGCGCCAGCACCAGCCGGAGCACCTTCAGCGGCAACCGGGCGGCGACGTGCTCGCGCTGCCACGCGCTGATCGGCCGGCCGCTGGCGCGATGGACCTCGAGCGCGCGCTGGATGCGCTGCGGATCGGTCGGGTGGATGCGCGCGGCGGCCTCGGGATCGACCCGCGCCAGCTCGGCATGCAGCGCCGGCCAGCCGCGTTCGGCGGCTTCGCGCGCCAGTTGCGCGCGCACGGCCGGGTCGGCCTCCGGCATCGGCGACAGGCCTTCGAACAGCGCGCGGAAATACAGCCCAGTGCCGCCGGCGAGGATCGGCAGGCGGCCGCGCGCGAGGACGCCGTCGATCGCCGCGCGCGCATCCGCGGCGAACTCCGCCGCCGAATACGGCTGCCACGGATCGCGCACGTCGACGAGGTGGTGCGGCACCCGCGCGCGCTCGGCGGGCGTGGGCTTGGCCGCGCCGATGTCGAGGCCGCGATAGACCAGCGCCGAATCGACGCTGACGATCTCACCGCCGAGCCGCTCCGCCCACTCCAGCGCCAGCGCGCTCTTGCCCGACGCGGTCGGGCCCATCAGGGCGATCGCGGGCGGCCGCGCGTCGGCGCTCATCGCCGGCACGCGCGCCCGCGGGCGCGCGCCTCACGCATCCTGCCCCTGCGCGAGCAGGCTGTTGCGGCGGGCATACAGCAGGTACACCAGCAGGCCGAAGCCGTTCCACGCCAGGCACCACAGCTGGGTGCGCACCGGCAGGCTCATGAACAGGTAGGCGCAGCCGAGGATCGCGACCGGCCCGACCAGCCAGGCGAGCGGCGCGCGGAACACGCGCGCGCGTTCGGGATCGCGCCGGCGCAGCACCAGCATGCAGGCGGCGACCGCGACGAAGGCGATCAGCGTGCCGGCGTTGGCCAGCGCCGCGATTTCGTCCAGGCGCGCGATGCCGGCGAGCGCCGAAGTGATCACCGCGGTGAACACGGTGATCGCCACCGGCGTGCCGCGCCGGCCGACCTTCGACAGGTTGCGCGGCAGCAGGCCGTCGCGCGACATCACGAAGAAGATCCGGCTCTGCCCGTAGAAGAACGCCAGCAGCACCGTCGGCAGCGCGACCACCGCAGCGGCGGCGACGACCTTCGCCGCGGCGCCGTGGCCGAGCTCGCGCATGATCAGCGCGAGCGGCTCCGGGCTCTGGCCGAACACGCTGAAGCGCATCGCGCCGACCGCCGCCAGCGCCACCAGCATGTAGATCAGCGTGCAGCCGATCATCGAGCCGACGATGCCGATCGACAGGTCGCGGCCGGGATTCCTGGTTTCCTCCGCCGCGGTCGAGATGGCGTCGAAGCCGTAGAAGGCGAAGAAGATGATCGCGGCGGCGGCCATCACGCCGTACTTCCTGCCATCCTCGCCGAGGCTTTCGGCGAAGCCGTGCGGCATGAACGGGTGCAGGTTGGACGCGTCGAACGCGGGCAGCGCGATCGCGACGAACACGGCGAGCGCGAGCAGCTTGAACACCACCAGGAACGCATTGACCGTCGCGCTCTCGCGGGTGCCGGCGATGAGCGCGCCCGCGACCACCCAGGTGATCAGGATCGCCGGCAGGTTGATCAGGCCGCCGGCATGCGGGCCGACCGTGAACGCGTCGGGCAGGTCGACGCCGAGCCCCTTGAGGAAGCCGACCGCGTAGCCCGACCAGCCGACCGCGACCGTGCTGACCACCAGCGTGTATTCGAGGATCAGGCTCCAGCCGACCACCCAGGCGATGGTTTCGCCGAGCACGGTGTAACTGTAGGTGTAGGCGCTGCCGGCCGCCGGCATCAGCGTCGCCATCTCGGCGTAGGCCAGCGCGGCGCAGGCGCAGACGACGCCGGCGACGAGGAACGAGACGAGCACCGCGGGGCCGGCGAGGTTGGCGCCGACGCCGATCAGCGTGTAGATGCCGGTGCCGACGATCGCGCCGATGCCCAGCGCGACCAGGTGCGGCCAGCCGAGCGTGGGCACCAGCCGCCGCCCCTCCTCGTGCACGGTGACGCGGTCGATGTCCTTGCGGCGGAGCCAGGTCTGCATGTCGGGCCTCGTTCGGTCGCCGGACGACGACGCGCGGCCGATGGCCACGGTGCTTCCACGCGCCGGCGTTCCCCCGGAAGCCGCGCAAGCTTAACCGCCCGGGGACGCTCCCCGTCCCCTGCCGCATGGGCTATCTTGGCCACCATACGCCACCGACTGGAACGCCCCGGATCCCCCATGAGCACCTACCACGCCCCGCTGCGCGACATGCGCTTCGTCCTGTTCGACGTGCTCGGCGCCGAGGCGCTGTTCGCGCGCCTGGGCCACGCCGAGGCCAGCCGCGACATCGTCGACGCGGTGCTGGAGGAAGCGGCGCGCTTCACCGAATCGGTGCTGGCGCCACTGAACAAGATCGGCGACCGCTTCGGTTGCCGGCTCAACGCCGACACCGGCGAGGTGACCACGCCGCCCGGCTTCCGCGAGGCGTATGCGCAATTCGTCGAAGGCGGCTGGAGCGGGCTGACCTCGCCGCCCGAGTTCGGCGGCCAGGGCCTGCCGCACCTCGCCGGCGTGCCGCTGAAGGAAATGATCGATGCCGCCAACCTCGCCTGGGGCAACTTCCCGCTGCTTTCGCACGGGGCCACCGAGGCGCTGCTGCACCATGGGCAGGCGTGGCAGCAGGAGGCCTTCCTCAAGCCGCTGGTCGAGGGCCGCTGGACCGGCACGATGTGCCTGACCGAACCGCACTGCGGCAGCGACCTCGGCCTGCTGAAAACGAAGGCCGAGCCGCGGCCCGACGGCAGCCACGCCATCACCGGCACCAAGATCTTCATCACCGCCGGCGAGCACGACTTCACCGACAACATCGTGCACCTGGTGCTGGCGCGGCTGCCGGACGCGCCGGCCGGGGTGAAGGGCATCTCGCTGTTCGTGGTGCCGAAGGTGCGCGTGGGCCGCGACGGCGTGCCCGGCGAACGCAACGCGCTGCGCTGCGGCTCGCTGGAACACAAGATGGGCATCCACGGCTCGGCCACCTGCGTGATGAACTTCGATGGTGCGCAGGGCTGGATGGTCGGCGAGCCGAACAAGGGCCTCGCGGCGATGTTCACCATGATGAACACCGCGCGCCTCGCGGTCGGCCTGCAGGGCCTCGGCCTGGCGGACCGCGCGTACCAGAACGCGTTGCGCTATGCGCGCGAACGGCTGCAGATGCGCTCGCTGTCGGGGCCGAAAAACCCCGACAAGCCGGCCGACCCGATCATCGTGCACCCGGACGTGCGGCGCATGCTGCTGACCCAGAAGGCACTGGTCGAAGGCGGGCGCGTGCTCGGCTACCACGCCGCGTCGCTGGTCGACATCGCCGCGCGCGGCGGCTCGGAGGAGGAACGCGCGCAGGCCGAGGCGCTGCTCGGCTTCCTCACCCCGATCGTCAAGGCCTGCCTGACCGAATGGGGCGTGGAGTGCACCTACGATGCGCTGCAGTGCTTCGGCGGCCACGGCTACATCCAGGAACACGGCATCGAACAGCTGGCGCGCGACGCGCGCATCACCACGCTCTATGAAGGCACGACCGGCATCCAGGCGCTCGACCTGGTCGGCCGCAAGCTGATCGCGCAGAAGGGGGCGGGGTTGCAGGCGATGCTGCAGCTGATGGTCGCCTTCTGCGATGGCGAATCGGCGAACGCGGCGGTGTCCGAATTCATCGGGCCGCTGCGCGAGAAGCTGGCGGAATGGCAGCAGCTGAGCCTGCGCATCGGCCAGCGCGCGGCCGCAAACGCGGAGGAAATCGGCGCGGCGGCCTACGACTACCTGATGTATTCGGGCTACGTCGCGCTCGCCTACTGGTGGGCGCGCAGCGTGGCCGCGGCGGATCGCTCGGGCGAGCCGGCGGCGTTCAAGGACGCCAAGCGCGAGACCGCGCGCTTCTACTTCGCCCGCCTGCTGCCGCGCACGCTCGCCCATCGGGCGGCGATCGAGAGCGGCGCCGGCACGCTGATGGCGCTGGACGCGGGCGCCTTCGACGCCTAGCGCCGGAGGCTGCCCCGGCGGCGGCTGCCCGCGCGGCGGGTGCCCGCGCGGCGCCTGGCCCGGCTCAGCCGTGCTGCGCCACCTTCACCAGCAGGTGCTTGGCCAGCTGCGCGTGCAGGAAGCCGATGCCGCGGGCGAGGTGCAGGGTGGCGAACAGCAGCAGCACGCCTCCGGCCATCCACAGCGGCCACGTCCACGGCGCGCCCACGCCGATCCCGACGTCGTCGATCGAGATCCACCCCGCACCGCCCAGCATCGCCGCGACCGGCGCGGCGATGCCGCCGGCGGCCACCGCCAACAGCGACACCGCCACCGCGAAATAGGCGATGCCCAGCGGCAGCATCAGCAGGAAGTACAGCTGGGTCGACCAGGTGCGCGGATCGGTGAACATCGCGCCGATCCGCTGCAGCCACGGCTTGCCGCGCGCGGCGTAGAGCGGACGGCGCGGCATGCGCTCGCCGAGCATCACCTCGACGATGCGGCCCTCGACCAGCGACAGCACGCGCACCGAGCCGAAGTACAGCACCACGAACGGCACGCCGACGACCAGCAGCGCCAGCCCCGCCGACAGCGAGACGCCGGTGGCCACCCAGGTGAAGTAGAAGATGCCGGTGGCCATCGCCAGCAGCATGTAGAACAGCGCGCCGTAGGTGCGTGGCTCGGCGATCACGCCGAAGAAGCGGCCGAGGGCGGACCGCCGCGGCGGCGCGGCCGGCGCGCGCAGCGCGGTCTGCACGCGCACTTCGGTGTCGCGGTAGATGTCGGCGACCTCGGCCGGGTTGCCGTAGCTGCCGGCGACCGCGGCGATCACCTCGGCTTCGGAGCGTCCGGGATGTTCGGCCAGCTCCGAGCGCAGGTATTCCTCGGCGTCGTACAGCGCGTCCTGCACGAGCGCCGGATCGCTGCCGGCGAGCGCGGCGCGCAGCTGGTCGAGGTAGGCGGGGATGGTCGTCGGCAGCAGGGAGTCGGGATGCGCGGCGTTCATGCGGAGGGTCCTTGCAGGACGGAATCGAGGGAGTCGCGGGTGGCGCGCCAGGCGGCGGTCCACTGCGGCAGGACGGCCCGGCCGTCGGCGGTGATGCGGTAGTAGCGGCGCGGCGGTCCGGCCACCGAGGGCTCGACGTGGCTGGCCAGCAGCCCGGCCGCCTCGAGGTTGCGCAGCACCGGGTACAGCGCGCTCTGCTTGCCGGCGAGCACGCCGTCGCCGACCTCGGCCAGGCGCTTGGCGATCTGGTAGCCGTACATCGGCTCGGCGGCGGCGCCGACCACCGCCAGCAGCGCCAGCGAGACGGTGCCCGCGCTCAGCTCCTTCTGGAACTTGCGCAGCTGCGCCTCGGCCAGCTCCGCTGGCGCGCCGGCGGTGGGGTCGTCGGGATGGGGAACGGCGGACATGGCGCCTCCGGCTAGGTTGGAGGCCATACTAGTACTGACTTCGCTATAGTGGATGTGCCGATAGTCAGGGATGGCCGTCGCCTTGCCGGCCACTCGACAGCCCGGACGCTAGCGTGGCCCTGCGGCCCACCGTCCGGGCCCGGGAGCACGTCCATGCCACGCGGCGACAAATCCAGCTACACCGACAAGCAGAAGCGCCAGGCCAGCCACATCGAGGCCAGCGAGAAGAAGGAAGGCAAGTCCGAGAAGACCGCCGAGCGCATCGCCTGGGCCACCGTCAACAAGCAGGACGGCGGCGGCAAGAAGTCCGGTTCCGGCCGCAAGTCGCACGACGACTGACCGCCGCGGCCGCGCGCGCGGCTGGCGTATGCTCGGCGGCCTTCGCCACGGAGAGCCGTCATGGAGATGCCACGCCCCGGCCCCGCCCACGCGCGCCTGCATCGCTTGGTCGGCGAGTGGTCCGGTCGCGAGCAGATCGCGCCGTCGCCGTGGGGCCCCGGCGGCCCCGCCACCGGCCACACCCATTGCAGCGAGGCCTGGGCGGCATGGCGCTGCTGCAGGACTACCACGAGGAAAAGGACGGCGGCATCGTCTTCCAGGGCCATGGGGTGTTCATGATCGAGCCCGGCAGCGACACCGTGCTGTGGTGGTGGTTCGACAGCCTCGGCTTCCCGCCCGATCCCGCGCGCGGCCGCTGGGACGGCGACACGCTGTCCTTCGAGAAGCACACGCCGCGCGGCAGCGCGCGCTACCGCTACGAGTTCGAAGGCGAAGACCGCTACCGCTTCGTGATCGAAAACCGCCTCGGCGACGCCACGGGGTTCACCGAGTTCATGCGTGGCGACTACGTGCGCGTGTCCGCGCCGCGCCGCTGACGTTCCATCCGACCACCGCCGGAGTCCCGATGCGCCCCGCCCTGCCCGCGACGCTGTCCCTGCTCGTGTTCGCCCTCGCCACGGCGTTCCCTGCCCCGGCGCCCGCCGCCACGCCGAGCCCGCCGAAGTCCATGCAGGAACTGCTGGACGCCTCGCGGCCGTCCGACTGGCGCCGGCTGGAGCCGGCCGACACGCTCTACCTCGAGCTCGCGACCGGGCGCGTGGTGATCGAGCTGGCGCCCGCGTTCGCGCCGCGCCACGTCGCCAACATCCGCACCCTCGCCCACGAGGGCTACTGGAACGGGCTGAGCATCAACCGCTCGCAGGACGACTTCGTGGTGCAGTGGGGCGACCCCGCCGACGACGACGCCGCGCGCCGGCCGCTCGGATCGGCGCAGGCGCACCTGCCGGCGGAGTTCACCCGCGATGCGCGCGGACTGCCCTTCCACCGCCTGCCCGATGCCGACGGCTGGGCGCCGCAGGTGGGCTTCAGCGGCGGCTTCCCGGCCGCGCGCGATCCGAAGACGCACACCGCGTGGCTGGCGCACTGCTACGGCGCGGTCGGCGCGGGCCGCGATGCCGCCGCCGATTCCAGCAACGGCACCGAGCTGTACGTGGTGATCGGGCAGTCGCCGCGCCAGCTCGACCGCAACATCACCGTGGTCGGTCGCGTCGTCCAGGGCATGGAGCTGCTGTCGACGCTGCCGCGCGGCACCGGCCCGCTCGGCTTCTACGAGCAGGCCGCGCAGCGCGTGCCGATCCAGGCGATCACCCTCGCCAGCGACGTGCCTGAAGCGCAGCGCACGCCGCTGGAGGTGCTGCGCACCGACACGCCGCTGTTCGACCAGCTGGTCGAGGCGCGCCGCAACCGCCGCGACGACTGGTACAAGGTGCCGGCCGGGCACATCGACCTGTGCAACGTGCCGCTGCCGGTGCGCACGCCCAAGCCCTGAGCCGCCGCCGCGAACGGGAACGCCCGCTCGCGCGGGCGTTCCCTTGCCGCCGAGGCCGGCTGCTTCCTCAGAAATCCTGCGAGAACCGCACCCCGAAGGTGCGCGGCTGCGCCACCACCGTGTAGGGCTGGTTGCCGCAGGTGTCCACCGCGCACTGGGCGAAGCGCGACAGCTGCGCGCGGGTGTCGAAGGCGTTCTTGATGAAGAAGTCCACCGACCAGCTGTCGCGGCGGAAGCCGGCCGACAGGTCGGTCAGCGTGTAGGCCCTGAGGTCGCCCAGCAGCTCGTCCTCCGCGGTGCGCAGGTCGGTGCGGCGCGCACCGACGTGCACGAACGCCGCCTGGCCGAACGCCTCGCCACCCCACAGGTCGCGCGTGTAACGCACGACCAGGTTGCCCTTGAAGCGCGGCGTCACCGGCAGGCGGGTGCCCTCCGGCGCCTGCGGGCCGTCGACCGCGAAGTCGTCGCTCGGATCGTCGAAGGTGCCGTTGGGGTTGAGGGTGCCGGCCGGGCAGTCGGTCTCCGGCGAGCCGTCGGCGCGCAGCCAGCCGCAGTAGTTCTGGCTCAGCTTGGCGTCGTAGAACGCGGCCCCCGCCGACAGCGCGAGGTTGTAGGTCGCCGCCCAGCGCAGCTCGGTCTCCAGGCCGCGGATGCGCGCCTGCGCCGCGTTGCGGATCTCGGTCAGGCCGTTCGGGCCGAGGTAGGAGAACTGGAACTGGTCCCAGTCCTCCTGGAACAGCGCGCCGTTCCACACCAGCGCGTTGTCGGCCCAGGCGGTCTTCCAGCCGACCTCGTAGTTGGTGAGGAAGTCGGAGTGGTACGGCGGGATCGTGCCGCGGCGGTTGATGCCGCCAGGCCGGTAGCCTTCCGACCACGTCGCGTACACCATCTTGTTGTTGCTGAGGTTCCAGGTGAGGTTGGCGCGGCCGATGTGGTCGCTCTCCCGGGTTTCCTTGTCGAGGTCAACGCAGGGCGCGCCGTGGAACTGCTCGTCGGAGAAGCACGACGCCACGCCCTGCGAGCTCCAGCCCCAGTCGCCGAAGCCGAAATAGCCCTTCAGCGCGTTGGTGTTCCTGAACCAGCGGCCGCCGAGGGTGGCGGTGAGCGACCTGGTGAGGTCGTAGGACACCTCGCCGAACACCGCGCGGTCGCGGTCGCTGCGCTGCTGCGCGGTGAGCCACACGGTGTCCGGCCAGCCCGGCACCGACTGCGCGGCCGACAGCCCGTCCATCAGGTAGCGCTGGAAGATGTCGTGCCCCTGCTGCTGGACGAACACGCCGGCGACGAAGCGCAGGCGGTCCTCCTTCGGCGAGGTGACGCGCAGCTCGTGGCTGGTCTTGCTGTAGCCGTCCTTCGCGTCGATGTGCTGCGAGATGTTGATCGGGTTGCCGCCCTCGTCGAGGAAGTACTGGCTGTAGCCGGCGAGGGTGTCGTACCAGAAGCCGTAGTCGTTGTAGTCGGACTGCGAATCCACGTCGCGGCGCAGGTGCGCGTAGGCGTACACCAGGTCGAAATTGCCGACCTTGCCCTGCACCGTCAGCGCGGCCTGGGTCCAGCGGTCGTCGGAGTTCTCCGGGTAGAAGTGCCTGACCTCGAGGTCGCCGACCGTCGGGTCGTAGCCGGTGCTGCCGTTGGCCTGCTGGCGCTGGTGCATCAGGGTCGGGGTGATCGACCAGTCGTCGTCGAGGTCGATTTTCAGCGCGGCGCGCGCGCCGAGGGTCTTCGCCCAGTTGTAGTCGTCCGCCGCGGTGTGGCCGCAGAAGCGCGTGGCCGACGGCACGCAGCCGTCGCCGTTGTCGAGCACGCCGCCCCACAGCGGGGTGCCGTCGCCGGCGGTCGCCGGGAACTGGCGGGTGCCGGCGACGTTGTCGACGTAGCCCGCGTCGTAGCGCTTCCAGCCGACCACGCGCAGCGCCGTGCTCGGGCTCAGCGGCGCATTGACGAAGCCCTGCGCGACGTAGCCGGTGCCGCCGCCGTCGATGGTGTTGGCCTCCAGCTGGTAGCCGGAGGTGAAGCCGGAGGGGTCCGGCTTGTTGGTGATGATGCGGATCGTGCCGGCCTGCGAGCTGGCGCCGTACAGCGTGCCCTGCGGGCCGGCCAGCGCCTCGATGCGCTGCACGTCGTAGATGTTGACGTCGAGCGCGCCCTGGATGGTGGTGATCGGCTCCTCGTCCAGGTACATGCCCACGCTCGGCTGCGGCCCGGAGTGGTTGCCGTTGTCGCCGCTGGCCACGCCGCGCATGTAGACCTGCACGAAGCCGGGGCCGGAGAACACGCCGCCGCCCGCGTTGCCGAAGGTCACGCTCGGCAGCAGCTGGGCGTAGTCGTCGAAGCTGTGCACGTCCTGCTGGGTCAGCTTGGTCTCGCTGATCGCCTGCATGCTGATCGGCACCTTCTGCACGTTCTCCACGCGCTTCTGCGCGGTGACCGTCACCGTTTCCAGCGTCGCCTGGCGCGGCGCGGCGGACGACGCGGCCTGGCCGGCACCGGCCGGCTGCTGCGCGGAGTCGCCCGCGGGCGGCGGCGACTGCGGCGCGGCGTCCTGCGCCCAGGCGAGCGGGCCGAAGGCGAGGTAGATGGCCGCCGCCAGTGGCAGGCGGGCGGGAAGACGGCGTGTCGTCGTGCGGGCACTGCGTGGCATGGATCCGTTCTCCTTGGGATCAGGCGGGTGGCGGGAAGCCGGGAACGCCGGGCCAGGCGTCGAGCACCGGGCCCAGCGCTTCGCGCAGCGGCCCCAGCCATGGCGCGAAATGCCGCCAGTGGTCGACGCCGTCGCGGTAGATCGGCCGGCGCACCTGCTCGGAGCTGGCGGTGCGCACGGCGCGGTCGTTCTCGTAGAAGCGCAGGCAGGCGTCCTCGAACGGCAGGCCGCAATAGTCGAGCAGGCGGCGCACCTCGGCCTCGGTGTCCTCGACCATGCGCTCGTACGCGACGCGGTGCACGCGCCCGGGCAGCACCGCGTCGAAGTGCGCCATCAGCGCGACGTAGTCGTGGTAGTAGCGGCCGAGGTCGGCAAGGTCGTAGCTGAAGGCCTGCCCGCGCGCGAAGTGCTGCTTGAACGCGGAGAAGCAGCAGGCCAGCGGATGCCTGCGCGCGTCGATGATCTTCGCGTTCGGCAGCGCCAGGTGGATCAGGCCGACGTGGGCGACGTTGTTCGGCATCTTGTCGATGAACAGCGGCGCGCCGCCGCGGCGCTGGATGCGCGTGCGCTCCAGGTAGCGCGCGCCGAGCGCGCGCACCGCATCCGCGTCGAGGGTCGCCAGCACGTCGTGGTAGGACGTGGACTGCGGCGCGCCGGTGGCGCGGCGCAGTTCGCGGGTCAGGCCGAGGATCTCGGGCAGCTCCATCGTGCCTTCGACACGCGAGTGGCTCGACAGGATCTGCTCGAGCAGGGTCGAGCCCGCGCGCGGCAGGCCGACGATGAAGACGGGATCCGGCGACGGGTCGCCCCAGCCGGCCCGCGCGGCGAAGAATTCGCGGGTGTAGAGCTGGCGCGCGCGGCGGATGCGGGCGCTGTTGTCGTCGGCGTCGTAGGGCAGCTGGCGGCGGCGCAGGGCATTGCCGCGCGCGTAGTGGGCGAAGGCCGTCGCGTGGTCGCCCGCGTCCTCGCGCGCCTTGCCGAGCGCGAACTCGAAGTGCAGCCGCGCGTCGTCCGCCAGGCCTGCCCGCGCGAGCTGCGCCTCCATCGCGGCGACGTCGGCGGCATCGAAGCGGAACGTCTTGAGGTTGGCCAGCGACCAGTACGCCTCGCCGCACCCGGGGTCCAGCGCGA
>JBQCFN010000161.1:0-4472 GCA_051959035.1 Lysobacteraceae bacterium
GATGGAGTCATGGGTGTAGACATGGATCGCGCGCACGCCCATCAGCGCGCTCATCCGCACCGCGTTGCGGGCGTAGTCGCTGAACACCAGGAAGGTGGCGTCGTACGGGATGAAGCCGCCGTGCAGGGCCAGGCCGTTGCCGATCGCGCTCATACCGAACTCGCGTACGCCGTAGTAGACGTAGTTCGCGTCCGGGTCGCTGCCCGCCACCGACTTGCTGCCCTTCCACAGGGTCAGGTTGGAATGCGCCAGGTCGGCCGAGCCGCCGACCAGTTCCGGCAGCAGCGGCGCGAAGGTTTCGATCGCCATCTGCGAGGCCTTGCGCGACGCGACCACCGGGCCTTCGGCCTGCAGCTTCGCGACGTACGCGTCGGCGGCCGCGGCGAAGCCCTCCGGCAGTTCGGCGCGCGAGCGGCGCACCAGCTCGTCGGCGAGCTCGGGATACTGCGCGGCGTAGCGGTCGAACAGCTGGTTCCACAGCTCCTCGCGCACGATGCCGGCGTTGCCCGCGCTCCAGCCGTCGCGGATCTCCTGCGGGACCTCGAACGGCGCGTGCGGCCAGTGCAGCGCCTCGCGCGTGGCCGCCACTTCGTCCTTGCCCAGCGGCGCGCCGTGCGAGGACTCCTTGCCGGCCTTGCCGGGCGAGCCGAAGCCGATCGTGGTGCGGCAGCACACCAGGGTCGGCTTGTCCTGCACCTTGAGCGCGGCGTCGATCGCGCGCTTGATCGCCTCGGCGTCGTGGCCGTCGACGCCGCGGATCACGTTCCAGCCGTAGGCCTCGAAGCGCGCCGGCGTGTCGTCGGTGAACCAGCCCTGCACCTTGCCGTCGATCGAGATGCCGTTGTCGTCCCAGAACGCGACCAGCTTGTTGAGGCCCCAGGTGCCGGCGAGCGAGGCGGCTTCGTGCGAGATGCCTTCCATCAGGCAGCCGTCGCCCATGAACACCCAGGTGCGGTGGTCGACGACTTCGTATTCCGGCCGGTTGAAGCGCTGCGCCAGCAGCTTCTCGGCAAGCGCGAAGCCGACCGCGTTGGCGAAGCCCTGGCCGAGCGGGCCGGTGGTGGTCTCCACGCCGCCGGTGACGAAGTTCTCCGGGTGGCCCGGCGTCTTCGAATGCAGCTGGCGGAAGTGCTTCAGCTCCCCGATCGGCAGGTCGTAGCCGGACAGGTGCAGCAGCGCGTACTGCAGCATCGAGCCGTGGCCGTTGGACAGCACGAAGCGGTCGCGGTTGAACCACTTCGGGTTCTTGGGGTTGTGCTGCAGGTAGTCGTTCCACAGCACTTCGGCGATGTCGGCCATGCCCATGGGCATGCCCGGATGGCCGGACCTGGCGGCCTCGACCGCGTCGATGGCGAGGAAACGGACGGCGTTGGCGAGGTCGCGGCGGGTCGGCATGGCGGATGCTGTCGGAAGCCCTCGCCCTCGGTCACGGAGGGGTCGGGTGGGGGTCGGAAGGGGCGTGGGGGCCGCGGCGATCGCCGGGCCGCCCTGCGGGCACCTTCTCCCGCGGGAGAAGGGAAGACACCCGCCCATTGTCCCATCCCCGCCCCGCCGGCGCGACTCACTCGGCCGGATGCGGCACCGCGACCATCGCCACCCGGTACACCTGGCCGTCCGGGTGGCGCAGGGTCAGCCGCAGGGTCTGGCCGACCTGGCGGGCGGCCCTGGCCTTGAGCTCGAGCGCCTTGTTGCCGGCGACCGGCTTGCCTTCGACCTCGAGGATGCGGTCGCCGGCGCGGATGCCCGCGCGCTCGGCGGGCGTGCCCGGCACGACCCGCTCGATGCCCAGCTCGCTGACGGTCGGGGCGAGGAAGAAGCCCCGGGTGACGACCTTGAGGGCGAAGCCGAAGTAGCCGCGATCCTCCGCGCGGACCGCTCCGGCAAACAGGACGACCAGCAGCAGCGCGGTCGCGCGGATCGGGAAGGAACGCATGGAGTCGCCTCGGGTGGGGGAGCGGCCATCCTTACGGGGCGGCCACCGCGGCTGCCCGTGCCGGAAGGCGGGGAGACGTCCCGCCTAGCGCCGTGGCCGGCGGGCCGCTTCTTCCTCGCGCTGCGGCAGCGCGCGGTCGTGCTCGGCGCGCGCGGCGAGGTCGGCCGGCAGTTCGGCCTCGCCGCTGCGGTGCGACACCACCACCGCGGTGGCGAGGTCGCCGGTGACGTTGAGCGAGGTGCGGCACATGTCGAGGAAGGTGTTGACGCCGAGGATGATGCCGATGCCGGCCGGATCCAGCCCGATGATCCCGCAGATCATCGCGATCACCGGCAGCGAGCCCGACGGGATGCCGGCGGTGCCGATGCCGCCGAGGATGCACAGCACCAGCACCATCAGCTGCTCGACCAGCGGCAGGTGCTGGCCGAACACCTGCGCCAGGAACAGCACGGTCACGCCCTCGAACAGCGCGGTGCCGTGGTGGTTCGCCGAGGCGCCGACGGTGAGCACGAAGCGCGAGACCTTGCGCGGCAGGCCGAGGCTTTCCTCGGCCACGCGCAGCGTCACCGGCAGGGTGGCGGTCGAGGAGGCGGTCGCGAAGGCCATCAGCGTGGCCTCCTGGCTGCCGCGGAAGAACAGCCGCGGCGACATCCCGCCCATGAAGCGCACCCACAGCGGCAGCACCACGAACATGTGCAGCGCGAGCGCGGCCACCACCGTGACCACGAACCACGCCAGCCCCGCGAGCACGTCCAGGCCGAGCTGCGCGGTCAGGGTGAACATGAAGCAGGCCACCGCGTACGGCGCGAGCCGCACGAACAGGCCGATCAGCTTCATGCAGACCTCGAACAGGCCCTGCACCGCGTGCTTGAACGCCTCGGTCGCCGGACTCGGCGTCAGCACCAGGCCGATGCCGACCATCAGCGCGAAGAACACGATGCCGAGCTTCTGCTTGTCGTCCGCCATCGCCCCGATGATGTTGTGCGGGACGATGTTGACCAGCAGCTCCAGCGCGTCGAGCTGGTGGCCGCTGGTGATGATGTCGCCGGCCTTGGCGGCGTTGCTGGCCATCGCCTGCTGGACCAGCGCCGGGTCGAGGTGGGCGCCCGGCTGGACCAGGTTGACCATCAGCAGGCCGATCCCGACCGCCGCGCCGGTGATCGTCGCGGTGTAGGCCAGCGTCTTCCAGCCGAGCCGGCCGAGGCTGGCGATGTCGCCGAGCTCCGCCACGCCGAGCACCAGCGCCGAGAACATCAGCGGGATGACCAGCATGAACAGCAGGTTGAGGAAGACCTGCCCGACCGGCCTGGTCACCCAGGCGATCGCGTGGGCCACCAGCGGCGCATCGGCGCCCTGGACGTGGGCGACCAGCCCGAGCAGCGCGCCGAGGACGAAACCGAGCAGCACCTTCAGGTGCAGGGGCAGGCGCTTGCGCGCCGGGGCGGCGGATGGATCTGGCATGCGGAACGGCTCCCCGGGAAGGCGGCCGAGCTTACACGAGCGGGCTTTCCGTGACGGCCGTCGTGAAGGCGGCGTGGAGGTTCCGGCCCGCCCGATGGAGTAGTTTCCGTCGGTTAACGCCGATCCGGGGGGAAGCGCGTGAGCGCAACGAGCACGACCACGAAGACCAGCCCCAACACCACCGCCCGCAAGCGCCGCAACGGCGCCACCCCTCCCCCTCCTTCGGTCCCGGTCGACGCCGGCGAACCGCTGCTGCAGCTGCTGGCGGCGATGCAGGCCGCCAACGCGGGCGACTTCTCGGTCCAGCTGCCGCTGCACTGGGACGGCATCGCCGGCAAGCTGGCCGCCAACTTCAACGAGATCGTCAGCTCCAACCGCCGCCTCGCCAGCGAGCTGGCGCGCGTCGGGCAGAAGGTCGGCCGCGAGGGCCAGACCCGCCAGCGCATCGTCCCGGCCAACCGCCAGGGCACCTGGATCGAGATGGAGCATTCGGTCAACCACCTGATCGACGACCTGGTGCGCCCGGTCGAGACCATGACCGAGGCGATGGCCGGCGTCGCCAAGGGCGACCTCAGCCGCACCGTGCCGCTGGAGGCGGACGGCCGCCCGCTGCAGGGCGAGTTCCTGCGTTCGGCGACGATCGTCAACCGGATGATCGAGCAGATGAACGAGTTCTCGTCCGAGGTCACCCGCGTGGCGCGCGAGGTCGGCACCGCCGGCCTGCTCGGCGGCCAGGCCAAGGTGAAGGGCGTCTCGGGCGTGTGGAAGGACCTGACCGACTCGGTCAACCAGATGGCGTCCAACCTGACCGCGCAGGTGCGCAACATCGCCGAGGTCACCATCGCGGTCGCCAACGGCGACCTGTCGCGCAAGATCACCGTGGACGTGCGCGGCGAGATCCTGCAGCTCAAGGAAGCCATCAACACGATGGTCGACCAGCTGCGCGGCTTCGCCTCGGAAGTGACGCGCGTGGCGCGCGAGGTCGGCACCGAGGGCAAGCTGGGCGGCCAGGCGGAAGTGAAGGGCGTCAGCGGCGTGTGGAAGGAGCTGACCGACAACGTCAACTCGATGGCCACCA
>JBQCFN010000162.1:0-4165 GCA_051959035.1 Lysobacteraceae bacterium
CGCCGATCCAATGCCCGCGTTCGGCAGGCGCGATGTGGTGGAAGACGCAGGCGGCGATCGCGACGTCCACCGCCGCGTCATTCAGATGGATGCGCGATGCGTCGATGTGAGCGAACTCGGCGCCGGGATTCGCCTCGCGCGCGACCGCAAGGCTTTCCTCGGACACGTCGACGCCATGCAGGCGGGCGCCGGGGAACCGCCGGCGAAGGTGCGGCAGCGTCCCGCCGACGCCGCACCCGAAGTCCAACACCCGCAACCCGTCGACCGCGCCGGGCAGGTGCGCGGCGAGGTAGTCGACTTTGTATGCGGCGAAATAGTCGGGCGCCTCGCCGCTGAGCCGGATGCTCCTGCGATGCAGGTCCGCGTAGCTGTGCGCGAAGCGATCGAACTGGGGCTCCGGGGGCCTGCTCATGCGCTCTTAGCTCCCTGGCATTGGCTGAGATCGGCCACCGCGCCTCCCACCGTCCCGTGGGCGTGGCGTGGCGGAGCGGCGAGGTCGAAATTGACGCTCGCCAGAGACAGGTTGGGATTGTAGGCTGGATCGGCCTGCAGCAAGCTCCCCCAACGCGCCTCCATCAGGGCGACCTCGCCCTGGAACCGGCGCATTTTTTCCCCGGAATCGTCGCGGCCACGCGAGGCCGATTCATGGTGGACCAGCTCGGCAAACGGCGTCCACAGGTTGCGCAACCCCGCCGCGCGCAGCCTCAGGCAGAAATCGACGTCGTTGAAGGCGACCGCGAGGCGCTCGTCGAAACCCCCGACCTGCAGGTAGGACGCGCGCCGCACCACCAGGCAGGCCGCCGTCACCGCCGACAGGTTCTGGGCGACCTTGGCCCGCCCGCCGTGTCCCGGATAGCCGCGCGGCTGCCCCATGTAGGCGTGGTTGGCGACGCCGCCGAGCCCGAGGATGACCCCGGCGTGCTGGATGCTGCCGTCGGGGTAGTACAGCATCGCCCCGACCGCGCCGATCTCCGGCCGCATCGCGTGCGCGGCCATCTCGGTAAGCCAGTCCGGCTGGATGACTTCGATGTCGTTGTTGAGCAGCGCGACCAGGTCGGCGTCGCAAGCGGCGACGGCCAGGTTGTTCATGGCGGAATAGTTGAACGGCTGGTCATAGCGCAACACCCGGACCCGCGACTGCTGCTCGAGTTGCCGCAGGTACGCCAGCGTCGCCGGCTCGGCCGATTGGTTGTCCACCACGATCAGCTCGAAGTCCGGGTAGCGCGTCACCGCGAACAGGCTCTCCACGCAGGCACGCAGCAGGTCGACGCGATCGCGGGTCGGGATGATCACCGCAACCCGCGGCGCCGGGACCGGCAGGGGCCAGCGCACCCGGTAGTGACCATGGGGAAGCTGCTCGACCGTGGCCCCAGTCCTCGTGCGGACGAGGTGGTCGGCGACGGCGCGCGCGCCGGCCTGTGCCGCGTAGTCCTTGGCGTCGCGTCGCAAAGCGGTGGAACCTTCGATCGCCCGCCAGTGGTACAGCACTTTGGGGACGTGCAGGATCCGGTCGCCTTCCAGCCGCTCGGTGCAACGCAGGAACAGGTCATGGTCCTGGCTGCCTTCGTAGCCCTTGCGGAATCCGCCTACCTCGCGCACCAGATCCGTGCGCAGCACGGCGAAGTGGCACAGATAGTTCTGCGACAACAGCAGGTCGGGATTCCAGTCGGGCTTGAAATAAGGGTCGAAGCGCTGCCCGGTGGCATCGATCTTGTCCTCGTCGGTGTACACCAGGCCGGCGCCGGGCGCGGCGATGAGGGCCTCCACCGCTTCCAGCAGCGAATCCGGTCGCAGCTCATCGTCGTGATCGAGCAGCGCGACGAATTCGCCACGCGCCATTTCCAGGGCGCTGTTCGATGCCTCCGCGATGTGCCCGTTGCGCTCGCGGTGGAGCACGCGGATTCGGGGCTCGCGGCGGGCATACTCCTCGAGCACCCGGCGCACGTGCGGCGAGGGTGAGGCGTCGTCCGCGATGCACAGCTCCCAGTGCGGGTAGGCCTGCTGGAGCACGCTTTCCAGGCAGCGCCGCAACCAGCGTTCCGGCGTGTCGTACACCGGCAACAGGATCGACACCAGCGGTCCGTCGAGCCTGCGACCACGTTCTGACAGCGACGCCAGCCCGCCATCGGTGAGGCTGTCGTACAGGCGTGTCCACGAGGCGTAGCCAAGCACACCGGTGCGGACACGCTCTTCGTAGGCGGCGAACAACAACGCGGCGGCTGCGGACGGTCCGCGCAAGGCGGCATCGAGGAGGAAGCGGGCGCACGCCGATAGGCGCGAGGCGCCTCCCAGGCCGCGCAGCATCTCTAGCCACGCGCCGACCCGACTGAGCCGCTCGAGGCGGAACCCAGCCAGTGCAAAGCGGGCCCGCCGGTTGGTGGGATCGAACCGGAGACCTGCCACCTCGTCCTTCAGCAACAGGAGCACGCGGATGCGGCCGTCGCCACGTGGCCCGGGCAATACGATGGCCTGCGCGCGCGAGCCAACGTGGCCGGCTTCCGGGAACAGGCAAGGGGCGAGGATCCGGCCGGAACTGGCGCGCAAGCGGACCCTCAGCCGGTACCAGCCAGGCGCGAGCCGGGCATTCCCCGGCATTCGCAGGTGGAACTGCGGATCATCGCCGCTCGCCTCCCATTCCAGCCCTTGGTTCGTTGCCCGCAGATCTCCGCCCGGCTCGAGGTGCGCGTGCGTCGTCGCGCCCGGTTGCCACCATCGGCGACGCACCGATGCGCGCGCCACCACTGCCCGGGGCGCGACGCGCGCCGCCTGGCGTTGAAGCGCCATCCGGTAGGCAAAGGCAAGGGCCTCGCCCGCCACGGCCCGCCCGTCGAGCAGCAGGGCACCGGCGACCGTCGCCAGCAACCGTACAGTCGCCGCGAACCCCGCACCGCCCCCACTCCGACCGCGCAGCCCCAGCATCCGCGTCGCGGCCTGGCGGCGCGCGAGCGGCAAGAGCGTGGCCACCGCTGGCAGGTCCCTGCCCTCCTCGTCGCGAAGGCCCAACGACCGCATCCGCGCCGGCAGGAAGACCACCAGGCATACGTCGCCTGCGCGCTTGCCGGCCAGCGTCCAGTACGTGCGCCGCGCCGCTTCCCCCACGATCTCCACCTGCAGCGCGCGCGGGGCCCCGCCCTCGGGCCCCAACTTCACCCGCATGAGATGCCAGCCTGCCCCGGTCAGCGCGTCGGTAGTGCCAGCGAGGGAATGCGCAGGCAACCGGATGCACGCGTGCCTTCCTCCGAACGGCGGCGCGCCGGGAAGCGTGGCCTCGCGCCGTTCAATCGCCACCGAAATGCTCCTCGAGGAAGGCGCTCTGCTGCCGGTAGCGCGCGGCTACCCGTTGGCGCAGTGTTTCGCCCAGGTCGAAGCCGGCGCCCAGGTCGTTGGCGACCCGGGCGATACCGGCGCGAAAGGCATCGATGTCCAGCGCGATGCCGAGTCGTTCGCCGATCTGCCGGGCCACCGCCTCGGGGGCCGAGACCATCCGCTCATAGCGCACGGCAACGAAATGCGGGAAATGCCGCGCATAACGCGCGATCGCGCCGGCATAGTCATTGTAGGCATCCTGCGCGGCCATCCACGCGGAGTTTCCGTCGAGCATCTGTTCCAGCCAGTCGCGTGCCCGCTGGTCGTCCATCCCGAGGTTGTTGTAGACGTTCATCAGCTTGACCGCCGACAGTAGTCGCTCCACGGGGTCGCGACACACCAGGATCACGCCGGCGTCGGCCCCGACGACCTGCTTCATGGCGCTGACCGCCGCATCGTCGAGGAGCATGTATTCGGGCGTCACTTCGCCGAGGAGCGCATGTTTCCGCAGGAATGGCCGGAACAGGTCGATGTAGTCGATCTCGGCCACGTCGCGGAACCCGAGCATGCGGCAGCTGCGCAGGTAGCACCGGAAAGTGTCGTCGATGAAGCCCAGGTCGGTAGCGCCGACGATGCGGTCGATCTCGCGCACCAGCTGCCGTCGGCAGAAATCGGCCAACGCTTCCGGGCTGCGCGCGCCGTGGAGCGTGTCAAAGTAATGCAGCTCCTTCAGCGGATGCATGAAAACAGCAGTCGAGGCTTCGAGCAGGTGGTGCAGCAGCGTGGAACCAGCGCGCTGCGAGCCGATGCCGATCACGAACCGGTGCGGCATGGCACTTCCTGCAGGCGACCGGCCCGG
>JBQCFN010000163.1:0-2548 GCA_051959035.1 Lysobacteraceae bacterium
CCGCGCGGCTTGGCCCGGTGCGTCGCGGTCGCCGACCATGGATCGTCCGGCCACGGATGCCTGGGATAGCGGCCCTTCATTTCCTTCTTCACTTCCGGGTAGGTGCGTTCCCAGAAACCGCGCAGGTCGCGGGTCACCTGCAGCGGACGGCCGGCGGGTGAGAGCAGGTGCAGGGTGAGCGGCACGCGGCCGTCGGCGATGCGCGGCGTTTCCGCCAGGCCGAACAGCTCCTGCAGCTTCACCGCCAGCACCGGGTCGCGCGCGCCGTCGTGCGCGTCGAACGCGTACTCGATGCGCCGCTCCTGTCCCGACGGCACCGTGATGCGGGTGGGCGCCAGCGCGTCCACGCGCTGCCGCAGCGCCCAGTCCAGGCGCGATCGCAACGCGTCGCCGAAGCGCTGCTCGTCGAGCGCGTCCAGCCGCGTGCAGCCGGCGAAGGCCGGCAACAGCCAGTCGTCGAGGGTGGCGAGCAGCGCCGCGTCGGAAAGATCCGGCAGCGCCAGCTCCGGCATCCACGCCTGCAGGCAGCGCACGCGCGCGCGCCACTGCGCCAGCGCCCCGGTCCAGGGCAACGCCTCCAGGCCGAGCACGCGCACCGCATCGGTGAGTGCGCGCGCGGCCTGCGCCGGATCCACGCGCCCGGCCGGCCGGCTGTCGAGCACGATGGCGTCGAAGCGGCGCTCGCGCTGGGCGACCAGCGCCTGCCTCGCCGGATCCCAGCGCACCGTGTCCTCGTCGACGAAGCGCCCTGGAAAGTCGCGCCGCAACCGCGCCTCGTCCAGCGGCGCGCCGCGCAGCAACAACGCGTCCTGGCGCTCGAAGCGCAGCTCGCTGGCCACCAGCCACGGCTCGCCGTACAGCGCACTGTCGTCGAACAGCCGCGCCATGCGCCCGTTGGCGAGCTGGTAGCGGCGCGGATCGGACGGATGCTGGCGGGCGATGCGATCGGGAAACGCGTGCAGCAGCACGTCGCCGAGCTGGTGCGCGGGCGCATCGGCGGGCGGGGCGGCGTCCACGCGCAGGCGGCGACGCCACTGCGACGCCGCGGCGTCGATCGCCGCGAGCGCGCTGCGGCTGGCATCGGCCGGCGCGCGGCCGGCGCGGAACGCGGCGAGCGCCTGCCAGCGCGTGGCCAGCGCGTCGCCGCGGCCGCCGCCCGCGCGCAGCGGGTCGCGCGCTTCCAGCAGCGCGGCGAGGTCGCAGGCGAGCGCCGCCTCGCGCGGATCGCTGCGACCGGCGGCGCCCGGCGCCAGCAGCATGGCGGCCAGGCGCGGATGGGTGCCGAGCGCGAGCATGCGCCGCCCGAGCGGGGTGATCGCGAACCGCGCGTCGAGCGCGCCGAGCCGCTGCAGCAGCTCGCGCGCGGCGGCGAGCGCGCCGGGCGGTGGTCGATCCACGAACCGCAGCGCGTCGCTGCCCCACGCGGCGAGCTCCAGCGCGAGCCCGGCCAGCTCCACCTGCGCGATCTCCGCGCGCCGCTGCGGTTCCAGCCGCTGCGACTCGGGCCACAGCCGCAGTGCCCAGCCCGGCGCCACGCGACCGGCGCGGCCCGCGCGCTGGTCGGCGGACGCCTGCGCGACCGGCACCACGTCCAGCCGCGAGAAGCCGGAGTTGGGGTCGTAGCGCGGCTCGCGCGCGAGGCCGGCGTCGACGACCACGCGCACGCCCGGCAGCGTCACGCTGGACTCGGCGACGTTGGTGGCCAGCACCACGCGGCGGCGGCCGTCGGGCGCCGGCTGCAGCACGCGTGCCTGCTGCTCGACCGGCAGGTCGCCGTGCCACTGCAGCACGTCGACCTGCCGCGCGGAGGCCACCGCGCCCAGCGCCGCCTCCACGCGCGCGATCTCGCGCCGGCCGGGCAGGAACACCAGCACGTCGCCCGGGTGCGCGGCGAGCGCCTGCTCGACGGCACGCCGCGCCTGCGCCTCCAGCGCCTCGTCGCGGCGCGCGGGAAAGTACGCGACCTCGACCGGAAAGCTGCGGCCCGCGCTGGTGAGGCGCGGCGCGTCGAGCAAGCGCGCGAGCCGCTCGCCGTCGAGCGTCGCCGACATCACCACGATGCGCAGGTCCTCGCGCAGCCCCGCCTGCACGTCGAGCGCGAGCGCGAGGCCGAGGTCGCCGGCGAGGTGGCGTTCGTGGAACTCGTCGAACAGCAGCGCGCCGATGCCCTCCAGCATCGGATCGTCCTGCAGCATGCGGGTGAGGATGCCTTCGGTGACCACCTCGATCCGCGTCGCGCGCGACACCTTCGACCCGAAGCGCACGCGATAGCCCACCGTCTCGCCGGCGCGCTCTCCCAGTGTTTTGGCCATCCGCTCGGCGCTGGCACGCGCCGCGATCCGCCGCGGCTCCAGCACGATGATCTTCTTGCCCGCAGCCCAGGGCGCATCGAGCAGCGCCAGCGGCACCCGCGTCGTCTTGCCGGCGCCGGGCGGCGCCACCAGCACCGCCGTATTATCGGCATCGAGCGCATGCCCGAGCTCGCCGAGCACGGCGTCGATGGGAAGCGGTGTGGCAAAGGTTCTCGTCAAGGACGGTCCCGTCCGCG
>JBQCFN010000164.1:0-4080 GCA_051959035.1 Lysobacteraceae bacterium
CGTCCTCGACGCCGGCGGCCATCGCGTGCGAGCCGCGGGTCTTGTGCTTGGGCGCGTGCTTGTCGTCGCGCGCCGGCGTGGCCGGCTTGTGCGGGTGGCCATGGCCGTGGGTCGCGGGGCGGCGGCCGGCCTCCTCCTCGCGCGCGGCGGCGGCCGCGGCGGCGGCGGCCCGCTCGGCCTCCAGGCGCGCGGCTTCTTCCTCGCGGCGCTTGCGCTCGGCTTCCTCGGCGCGACGGCGGTCTTCCTCGGCCAGGCGCTGCTGTTCGGTGAGGTTGCGCTGGCGCGACTCCTCCAGCTTGCGCAGGATCTCGGCGCGCTCGTCGTCTTCCGGGGCGCCGGCGGCCGCGGCCTCGGTCGGCTTGACCAGGGTGACCTTCTTGCGCACGACCACGTCGACCGTGCTGCGGTTCTTGCCGCCACCGACGGTGATTTCCTGCTTGCGGCTGCGGCTGAGGGTGATCTTCTTCGGCGCGGCGACTTCGGCGGCGGCCGTCTCGGCTTTGCCGTGCGCGCGCTTGAGGAAGCCCAGCAGCTTCATCTTCTCGATGCTGGTGACGACCTGGTCGGGACCGTCGAAGCGCATGCCCGCCTCGGACAGCTGCTCCAGCAGTTTCTCGACCGGCGTGTTCACCAGTTCGGCCAGCTTGCGGATGGTGGTCTGTTGCGACATTCGGTTTCCGTGTCGTGGGGCCCGGCCGTGGCCGGGCGCGTGAAGCAGGCGATTCTACTGCGGAGGGGGTCGGTGGCGGCTTGACGGGGCGGGACGGTTACGTTGCGGTGCAAAAAACGGGTTGGCCGGAGCGCTTGATGTCGCCTCGACACCGGTCCGACGCCGTCCATGGCGCAACCCTTGAAGCTTCGGGCCGCCCTGCCCTGCCATACATGGCCGGGCGTTCGCGACCGCAGCCGATGCCATGCATCGGCTATGCGCGGCCGCTCACCCTTCCCTTTCCAGCCGGGCGATTTCCTCGGCACGGGCGGCCAGGATCAGCGCGGCGGCGCGCGCCTCGTCCAGGCCTTCGATGCCGAACTCCACCACCTCGTCCGCGCCGAGCTCGCCCAGCTGGTCGGCGGTGCGCACGCCGTGGGCGGCGAGCGCGTAGGCGGTCTCGTCGTCCATGCCTTCCAGCTTGAGCAGGTCCTCGGCCGGGGCGTTCTCGTCGAGCTCCTCCTCGACCGCGAGCGCGTCGTTGAGCAGCGCGTCGCGGGCGCGGGCGCGCAGTTCCTCGACGATGTCCTCGTCGAAGCCCTCCACCGCCAGCAGCTCGCCGACCGGCACGTAGGCGATTTCCTCGACGGTGTTGAAGCCTTCGGCGACCAGGATGCCGGCGATTTCCTCGTCGACCTCGAGCTTGTCCATGAACAGCTGGCGCGCCGCGGCCTGCTCGGCCTCCGACTTCGCCGCGACCTGGTCCTGGGTCATGACGTTGAGCTGCCAGCCGGTCATGCGGCTGGCCAGGCGCACGTTCTGGCCGCCGCGGCCGATCGCCTGCGCCAGCTTGTCCTCGGCGACGGCGAGGTCCATCGAGTGCTTTTCCTCGTCGACGATGATCGACTGCACCTCGGCCGGGGCCATCGCGTTGATCACGAACTGGGCCGGGTTGTCCGACCACAGCACGATGTCCACGCGCTCGCCGTTGAGCTCGTTGGACACCGCCTGCACGCGCGAGCCGCGCATGCCGATGCAGGCGCCGATCGGGTCGGTGCGGTTGTCGTAGGCCACCACCGCGATCTTGGCGCGGTCGCCCGGGTCGCGCGCGCAGGCCTTGATCTCGACCAGGCCCTGGCCCACTTCCGGCACCTCGAGCTTGAACAGCTCGATCATGAATTCGGGCGCGGCGCGGCTGATGAACAACTGCGGGCCGCGCGGCTCGCTGCGGACGTCGTACAGGTAGCCGCGCACGCGGTCGCCGGCGCGCAGCACGTCGCGCGGAATGCCCTTGTCCTTCGGGATGAAGGCCTCGGCGTTGCCGCCGAGGTCGACGTAGATGTTGCCGCGCTCCACGCGCTTGACCACGCCGGTCACGAGCTCGCCGACGCGGTCCTTCCAGGCGTCGACCACCTGCTGGCGCTCGGCCTCGCGCACGCGCTGCACGATCACCTGCTTGGCGGCCTGCGCTGCGATGCGCCCGAACTCGGGATTCTCGATCTGCTCCTCGATGTAGTCGCCGACCTCGACCTCGCCGCTTTCCTCCAGCGCGTCCATCAGGCGGACCTGGCGGTCGGGCGACTCCATCACCACGTCGTCGGCGACCACTTCCCAGCGACGGAAGGTTTCGTAATCGCCATCCTTGGGATCGATCTGCACGCGCACCAGCACGTCCTGGTCCGGGTAGCGCTTCTTCGCCGCCGACGCGAGCGCCGCCTCGAGCGCCTCGAGGATCACCGACTCCGGCACGCCCTTCTCGTTGGCGACCGCGTCGACTACCAGCAACAGTTCCTTGCTCATTCGGTTAAGCCTCTCGAAATCCTGAATGTCATCGCTTCGGAGCCTGAAGACATGTCTCCACAACCCCACCAAGCCCTTCGGGCTTGGTCGCCCCTTCACTCAAGGGGCTGGAAAACCCGGTTTACCCGCGCCACGCCACGTGACTGACATCGCGCGCTTGAAATTCAACCTGCATCCGAAGGCTTGCTGGCCTTCTTCGCCTTCTGCTTGCCCGGCCGCGCGTCGCGACCGGATTTGTCCTTCGCGGGCGCCAGGCCCAGCGCCACCCAGTCGGGGACCAGGCGCGCCTTCTCGAGGTTGTCGATGGCGACCGCGAATTCGCTGCCGTCGACGTCGAACACCACCGTGTCGCCCTCCGCGCGCAGGATCCGGCCCTGCAGGCGCCGGCGGCCGTCCTGGGGAAGCTTGAGCGTCGCCTTGGCTTCCTCGCCCGCGAAGCGCGCGAACTGCGCCGCCGTGAACAGCGGGCGGTCGACGCCGGGAGAGGACACTTCCAGCGTGTAGTGGCCGCTGATCGGATCGGCGACGTCGAGCTGCGCGGAGACCTCGCGGCTGACCGACTCGCAGTCGTCGATGCCGACGCTGCGCGGCTCGCCCGCGGCGTCCGTCGCGCCCTCCGGCACGTCGATGTACAGCCGCAGCAGCGCGCCACCGGGAGCCGGCAGGTATTCGACGCCGAGCAGCTCCAGGCCGAGCGACTCGACCGTCGGCGCCAGCAGCGCAGCAACCTCGTTGGCCTTCCCGCTCATGCCGTCGATCCTCCCGGAAAAGACAAGGGGCCCGGCGGGCCCCTTGTCCGATACCGCTGGATGTCGGTGACGACGCACCGCGGTGCGCCATCGAGCCCGGCCGGCTGCAACACCGGTCAACACACCGGCCGAGTCGCGCCGGTCAAAAACCGAAAAAGGCCCCGAAGAGCCTTTTTCGCCAGCTGAAGCTGGTAGCGGGGGCAGGATTTGAACCTGCGACCTTCGGGTTATGAGCCCGACGAGCTGCCAGACTGCTCCACCCCGCAGCAGGAGCGGGATTATGCGCGAAGCGGCGGGCGCGATGCAAGCCTCGTGAATGCGCCAGCGCCGGCCGCTTCGCTGGCGGTCAGGAGAACGCCCGCTGGCACCACGCCATCAGCGGGTTCCAGAAGATCCCCAGCACCAGCAGGGCCAGCGCATTCACCGCGAAGGCGATGCGCAGCGGGCGGTCGTCGCGCGGCGCCGGCGCGTCGGCGGCCGGCGGGTCGAAGTACATCGCCTTGACCACCCGCAGGTAGTAGAAGCAGCCGATCACCGCGCACACGATGCCGACGATGGCCAGCCACATCAGGTCGCCCTGCACGGTCGCGCGCAGCACCGCCAGCTTGGCCCAGAAGCCGAGGAACGGCGGGATGCCGGCCATGGACATCATCACGCACAGCATCAGGCCGGCCAGCCACGGGCTGCGCTGGTTGAGGCCTTTGAAGTCGTCGATGCGGTCGGCCTCGAAGCCCTGGCCGGAGAGCACCACGATCGCGCCGAACGCCGCGGCCGACATGATCGCGTAGGCGATCACGTAGAACATCGCCGCCGCGTAGCCCTGCGGGCCGCCGCCGGCCAGGCCGAGGAACACGAAGCCGATGTGCGAGATGGCCGAGTACG
>JBQCFN010000165.1:0-6008 GCA_051959035.1 Lysobacteraceae bacterium
GACGCTGTCCTGGATCTCCGGCGCGTAAAGGCCGCCGCGGGTGTAGTTGCCGCGCTTGGAGGGATCCTCCTGCGCCGGCGCGTACGGCGAGCGGCGCGGCGTGGTGCCGGCGGTGGCGGGTGGCTCGACCTTGTTGCCGGCGGAGGGCGCACCCTTGTGTGGCGTGCTGCCGCAGGCCGCCAGCAGCAACGCGGCGGCCGCGAGGCCGAGCGCGCGGCCGGGCCTCATGGCCCGCTGCCCGCGCGGATCGCCTGCGCGAGCTGGTGCACCGCCAGCGCGTACATCGGCGAGTGGTTGTAGCGGGTGATCACGTAGAAGTTGCGGTAGCCGAACCAGTACTCGCGGCCGGCGGCGCCGTCGAGGCCGAGCACGGTGGCGCCCCGGGACTGGCCCGCGGCCGGCACCGGCTCGCCCGCCATCGGGCGGTAGCCGCGCGCGGCGAGGTCGGCGAGCGGATAGACCGGATCGACGGTGCCGGGCAGGAATTCGGCCTTCGACGGATCGAGCGTGACCCTCGCCACCACCGGCGCGCCGCGCTCCCAGCCGTGGGCGACGAAGTAGTTGGCGATCGAGGCGAACACGTCGGCCTGGTCGCCGACCAGGTCGCGCCTGCCGTCGCCGTCGCCGTCCTTGCCCCAGGTGCGCCAGCTCGAGGGCATGAACTGGCCCCAGCCCATCGCGCCGGCGTAGCTGCCGGTGAGCGTGGACACGTCCAGGTGTTCGTCCTGGCCGAGCGCGAACAGCTGGGCGAGCTCGCCGGCGAAGAACGGCGCGCGCTTCGGGTAGTCGAAGGCGAGCGTGTCCAGCACGTCGAGCACGCGGTAGCTGCCGGTGTTCCTGCCGTAGAAGGTCTCCACGCCGATGATCGCGACGATGTACTCGGCCGGCACGCCGGTGTCGGCGGCGATGCGGTCGAGCAGCGCGCGGTTGGCCTGGTAGAACGCGACGCCGGCCTGGATGCGCGCATCGGTGATGAAGATCGGGCGGTAGTCGCGCCACGGGCGCACCGCCTCGGCCGGGCGCGAGATGATGTCGAGGGTGCGCTGCACGCGCTGCGCCTGCGCGAGCTGCGCGCGCACCGCTTCGGGCGCGACGCCGTACATCCGCGCGGTGTAGTCGACGAACGCGGCCACGCGCGCCTCGCGCGGCAGCGCGGGATCGGTGACCGAGGCGGGCGGCAGCGGGCGCTCCGGCGGCTGCGGCACGGGCGGCAGCAGCGCTTCGGGGACTTCGGTGGCGGTGGCGGCGGGAGTGGCCGGCGCGGGAGGCGGAGCGTGCGCGGCGCAGGCGGCGAGGGCCAGCGCGAGCGCCACGGGCAGCAGCGTGCGGATCGTCATCGGCCGCAGGTTACGCAGGGCTGCTGGCAGGGGCAAGCGCAAAACCGCGCCTGTCCCGCATTTCTTGCGGGAGCGGCTCACAGCCGCGGGCTGTCACCACCGTCTGCAAAGAGCTCGCGGCTGCAAGCCGCTCCTGCAAGAGCCGAAGACTCATGGGGGCGCGGTGAAGGGCTCGCGGCTGCAAGCCGCTCCTACGAGAGCCGGAAGACCCGGCATGGGAGCGCGGTGACGGGGATCGCGGGTGTGAGCCGCTCCTGCGAGCAGCGCGCGCCGCTCAGCCGCCGTGCGTGGGCCGGTGCGAGCGCACCGCCATCACCACGCCGAGGCCGGCGAGCAGCGACACCGCCGAGGTGCCGCCGTAGCTGAGCAGCGGCATCGGCACGCCGACCACGGGCAGCAGGCCGGAGATCATGCCGCCGTTGACCACCACGTAGACCAGCATTGACAGGCCGAGGCTGCCGGCGAGCAGGCGCGAGTAGCCGTCGCGCGCCTCGCTGGCGATCCACAGGCAACGGCCGATGATGAACAGGTACAGCGCCAGCACCGTCGCCACGCCGATCCAGCCGAATTCCTCGCTCAGCACCGCGAAGATGAAGTCGGTGGTGTGTTCGGGCAGGTAGTTCAGGTGCGACTGCGTGCCCTGCCCCCAGCCCTTGCCGGTGAGCCCGCCGGCGCCGATCGCGATCTTCGACTGGATGATGTTCCAGCCCGAGCCGAGCGGATCGGATTCGGGATTGAGGAAGGTGAGGATGCGGTCCTTCTGGTAGGGCCGCAGCAGGAAGAACCAGGCCACCGGCGCGATCCCCGCCACCGCGCCGCCGGCGGCGATGAACCACCACCACGACAGCCCGGCGAGGTAGAGCACGAACGCGCCGCTGATGCCGACCAGCATCGCGGTGCCGAAGTCGGGCTGCAGCAGGATCAGCAGCGTCGGCACGCCGATGATCATGCCGGCGACCAGCACGGTGGTGAAGCTCGGCGGCAGGCGCTCGCGGTAGAGGTACCACGCGGTCATCATCGGCAGGCTCAGCTTGAGCACTTCCGCCGGCTGGAAATAGAACACGCCGAGGTTGATCCACAGGTTGCCGTGCTTGCCCTGGCCGATCGCCAGCACCACCAGCAGCGGCAGCAGCGACAGCCCGTACACCAGCGGCGTCCAGTGGCGCAGCCGGGTCGGCGGCAGGCGCGACATCAGCCACATGCCGCCGAGGCCGAGCACGAAGCGCGAGCCCTGGGCGACGACGATCGAGCTCGATTCGTTGCCCGCGCTGTACAGCGTCATCAGCGCGATCACCATCAGCGCGCCGAGCGCCAGGCATAGCGGGATGTCGAGCGTGCGCACTAAGCGCGCGACCAGGTCGACCAGCCAGCGCAGCAGCACGCTCATCGCGGCGCCACCGGCCGCGATGCCGCATCGCCGGCCCGGGCGGACGCGTCGACGGCGGCGGTGGGCGGTGGGTCGTCGCGCCGCGCGCCCGCCTGTTCGCGCGCCTGTTCGCGCGGCTGGGCAGCGTCGCGCGGCGCGCCCGCGGCGTCCTGCGCCGCGCGGCTCGGGAGCGCATCGGCCCGGCCCTGCGCAAGGCCAGACGGAGCCGGCGGCGGCTGCGACGAGCCGGAGACCACGTTGCCGAACCGCGGCGCGAGCGGCGAACCGTCGCGGCGCACCGGCGGCTCGGGCTTCTTGCCGAGCAGCCAGGCGTCCATCATCTTGCGCGCGATCGGCCCGGCGGAACTGGCGCCGAAGCCGCCGTGCTCGACCATCACCGCCACCGCGATCTTCGGATCCTCCACCGGCGCGTAGCCGATGAACCACGCCTGGTGGCGCAGCGACAGCGGCAGCGCGTGCGGATTCATGCTGACGTTGCCCTTGCGGCTGACCTTCTGCGCGGTGCCGGTCTTGCCGGCCATGCGGTAGGGCGCGCCGGCCACCAGCGCGGCGCCGGTGCCGCCCGGCATCATGGTTTCCTCCATGCCTTCCTGCACCACGCGCAGGTTGCCGGGATGGTCGGTGATCGGGCGGGTCGGTGGCTGCGGCAGCGGCAGCCACAGCGCGTCGTAGCCCTCGCGCCGTTGCGCGACCAGGTGCAGCCGCGGCAGTTGGCCGCCGTTGGCGATCGCCGCCACGCCGCGCGCGAGCTGCAGCGTGGTCGCCACCCAGTAGCCCTGGCCGATGCCGCTGATCACCGTCTCGCCGGTGTACCACGGCTCCCTGCTGCGTTTGGCCTTCCAGCCGGGCGACGGCACCACGCCGGCGTTCTCGCCGGCGAGGTCGATGCCGGTGCGCTCGCCGAAGCCGTACTTCGCCATCCAGCTGGCGAAGCGGTCGATGCCCATGTCGTAGGCGAGCTTGTAGAAGTAGAAGTTGACCGACTCGGAGATCGCCTTGCGCAGGTCGGTCCAGCCGGCGCCGCCGTGCGCGTCGCGGTAGCCGCGGCGCTGGCCCGGGATGTGGAATTCGCCGGTCGAGAACACCTTGTCCTCGGGCCTGCGCAGGCCGCTGTCGAGGCCGGCCAGGCCGATGAAGGGCTTCACCGTCGAGCCGGGCGGGCCGCCGCCGAGCACGTTGCGGTTGAACAGCGGCCGCGACGGGTTGTCGTTGAGCGTCTTGTAGTCGGTGCGCGAAATGCCGTTGACGAACAGGTTGGGATCGAAGCTCGGCAGGCTGACCATCGCCAGCACCTCGCCGGTCTTCGGGTCGACCGCGACCGCCGCGCCGTCGAAGTCGCCGAACGCGTCGACGGTGGCCTGCTGCAGGTCGGCGTCGATCGACAGGCGCAGGTCGGCGCCTGGCGTGGCCGGCACCCGGCCGACGGTGCCGAGCGCGCGGCCGTCGACGTTGGTCTCGACCTGCTCGTAGCCGATGCGCCCGCGCAGCGCCTCGTCGTAGTAGCGCTCCAGCCCGGCCTTGCCGGTGTGGGTGAACGCGGCATTGGCCTCGCCGAGCTTCTTCAGGTCGTGCTCGTCGACGCGGCCGACGTAGCCGACCACGTGCGCGAACAGCGCGCCATAGGGATACCGGCGGTTGAGGTAGGGCACCAGGTCCACGCCAGGGAAGCGCCAGCGGTCGACCGCGAAGCGCGCCGCCTCCTCGTCGCCAATGCGCAGCTTGAGCGTGACCGGGCGCAGGCCGCGGGTGGCCTTGCGCTCTTCCTCGAAGCGCTCGATGTCGTCGGGGGTGAGCGCGATGATCTTCGACAGCTCGGCGATCAGCCGCTGCGGGTCGCCGGCCTTGTCGGGCTGCACGTCGAGCCGGTAGGCGGGCACGTTGTCGGCGAGGATGCGGCCCTTGCGGTCGTAGATCAGGCCGCGCGCGGGCAGCACCGGGCGCGGCTTGATGCGGTTGGCCTCCGAGCGGGTGACGTACTCGGCGTGCTGGATCACCTGCAGCCGGAAATACCACGCCGCCAGCCCGACCAGCGCGGCCAGCACGGCGAGGAAGCCGATCGCCGCCCGCACGCGGAACTGCGCGGCCTCGGCGGCGGCGTGCTTGAGGTGGCGGCGGCGCGGACCCATCGCTCAGCCCCGGCGCCCCAGGCGCAGGGTGTCGAGCAGCAGGAACACCGGCGCCCACAGCACCAGGCCGAGCAGCGGCGCCCACCAGAACGCCCACGGCAGCTGCGGCGTGCCGAGCGCGGTGTGCACGACGGCACTCACCACGCGGTCGTTGAGCAGCAGCGCGCCGATCGCCAGCGCCTGCTGCCACAGCGGGAAGAAGCGCAGGCGCGCGCGGAAGCGCTGCAGGATGAACGCCATGATCACCAGCCGCAGCGCCTGCTCGCCGAGCAGCGTGCCGTACACCAGGTCGGCGATCACCCCGACCACGAAGGCGTAGCCCAGGCCGACGCGCTCGGGTTCCTCCAGCACCCAGAACGCCAGCACCAGCGCGAGCCAGTACGGCCGCAGCGGTTGCAGCAGCGGCGTCAGCGGCAGCAGGCCGAGCAGCAGCGCGGCGAACACGCTCAGCGGCAGCAGCCAGTGGCGGAAGGTGCGTTTCATGGCGTGGGCGGCGTGCGCGCCGGCGCCCGGGTGGCGGGCGACGGACGTCGCGGGCGCGCGGGCGTGCCGGAGGGCATGCGGGTCGGGCGCGCGGCGCCGGCGGCGGGTGTGGCGGGCGCGGGGACGGGGGCGGGCTGCGCGCCCGGTGCGGGTTCGCGGCGCAGCAGCAGCACGTCGCGGCCGCGGTCGAGCCGGGCCGCGGGCTTGACGTCGCCGACCAGGAAGGCACGGCTCTCGTCCGGGCGCAGCGCGGTGATCGTGCCGACCGGGAAGCCGGCGGGAAAACGCCCGCCGAGGCCCGAGGTGACCAGCGCGTCGCCGACCTGGATCTCGCTGGACATCGGGATGTTGGGCAGGCGCAGCTCGTCGCTGCGGCCCTGGCCGTAGGCGACCAGGCGCACGCCGTTGCGCGCGACCACCACCGGCACCGCATGGTCGGGATCGGTGAGCAGCAGCACGGTCGCGGTGCGCGGGGTGAGCGCGACCACCTGGCCGAGCAGGCCGCCGGCGTCGATCACGCTCTGGCCCATCTCGATGCCGTCCGCCGCGCCGGCGTCGAGCAGCAGGCGCTGGCGGGTCGGGTCGAGGTCGATGTCGAGGATCGGCGCGAGCTGCACGTCCAGGCCGCCGCGCTGGGCCGCCGCCAGCAGGCCGCGCAGGCGCGCGTTCTCGGCC
>JBQCFN010000166.1:0-6489 GCA_051959035.1 Lysobacteraceae bacterium
GCGCCTGATCGTCCACCTCGCGCAGCCGCACGCCGAGCCGCGCCCCGGCGGCATGGAGCGCATCACCGGCGACCTCGGCGTGCGCCGCGTGCTCGACCTCGACGTGCCGATGATCACCCTGCCGGTCATGCCCGGCCGCAACCTCGCGGTGCTGACCGAGGCCGCCGCGCGCGCGCACATCCTGCGCGCCAAGGGCGTCGACCCGGCGGCCGCGTTCATGGCCCGGCACAGCCACTTCCTCGAGCATTCCACGCCGTGAACGGGCACGCGCCGGTGCTGGTGATCGTCAGCGGCATGTCCGGCTCGGGCAAGTCGGTGGCGCTGAACACCTTCGAGGACCTCGGCTTCTACTGCGTGGACAACCTGCCGGCGGAGCTGCTGCCCGAGTTCGTGCGCAGCGTCGCGCGCGACGACGGCGCGCCGGAGAAGCTCGCGGTCGGCATCGACGTGCGCAACCGCCACAGCGACCTGGCCAACATCCCGGCGTGGCTGTCGGCGGTGGGCGCGCTCGGCCTCGACCCGCGCCTGGTGTTCTTCGAGACCGACGACGCGGTGCTGCTCAAGCGCTACGCCGACACCCGTCGCCGCCATCCGCTCAGCCACCTGGGCCTGTCGCTGGCGGACGCGATCTCGCTCGAGCGCCAGGTGCTCAAGCCGCTGCGCCAGGTCGCCGACAGCGTGATCGACACCAGCGGGCTCAACGTGCACCAGCTGCGCCGGCAGGTGATCACCGACTTCGGCCTGGTCGCCGACCACGCGCTGTCGCTGCTGTTCGAATCCTTCGCCTACCGCCGCGGCGTGCCGGCCGACGCCGACTTCGTGTTCGATGCGCGGGTGCTGCCGAACCCGCACTGGAACCCCGAGCTGCGCCCGCTCTCCGGCCGCGATGCGCTGGTGCGCGACCACCTCGAGCTGCAGGAGGACGTGCGCGGCTACGTCGCCCAGGTCGAGGCCTTCCTCGACACCTGGCTGCCGCGCCTGCGCTCGGAGACGCGCAGCTACGTCACCGTCGCCTTCGGCTGCAGCGGCGGCCGCCATCGGTCGGTCTACCTCGCCGAGCGGCTGGCCCGCCACTTCCGCGAGGCCGGCTGGGCCGAGGTCGCCGTCCACCACCGCGAGCTGGACTGACCGCGGCGCACCGCGCGTGGCACGATAGGCGGCGCGCCGCCAGGCGCCGCGTCCATGGAAGATCCGACCAAGGGGAACACATGCAGCACAGCAACCCGAGCCGCGCGCGCCGCGCGTGGCCCTGGATGGGCATCGCGCTCGTCCTCGCGGGCCTCGCGCCCGCGGCCTTCGCCGCCAGCCTCGACCCGGCGGTGCTGCCGGCGATCCAGCAGGCGACCTTCGAGGTCGTCGCCGCCAAGCCCGACAAGGACCCGCTGCAGTACGACAAGCCGCTGCCGCTGGAGCTGATCCCCTTCCAGGAGCGCAACGACAAGTACTACTCGGTCGGCACCGCCTTCGCGATCGGCGATGGCCGCTACGTCACCGCCGCGCACGTGCTGCTGGTCGGGGCCAACAGCCTGTGGGGTCCGCCCGCGCTGCGCGACAGCCAGGGCCGGGTGTACGCGATCGACCAGGTGCGCAAGTTCTCGCTGGAGCGCGACTTCGTCGAGTTCACCCTGGCCGAGCAGCCGAACCAGGCCGCGCTCGCGATGGACACCACCCCCGCGCAGGGCCAGACGGTGTTCTCGGTCGGCAACGCGTACGGCACTGGCGTGGTGATCCGCGACGGCCTCTATACCTCCGACACCCCGGAGGAACAGGACGGCCGCTGGAAGTGGATGCGCTTCTCCGCGCCCGCCTCGCCGGGCAACAGCGGCGGCCCGCTGGTGGACCAGGCCGGCAAGGTGATCGGCGTGGTGCTGGCCAAGTCGCCGAACGAGAACCTCAACTACGCGCTGCCGATCGCCATCGTGCGCGACGCGCCGGAAGCCGCGTCGATCGACCGGCGCGTGCCGTACCAGTTCGACGTGTTCGACACCCGCTCCAGCAACGCGTTCAAGGCCGGCTTCGCCCTGCCGTTGCCGCTGGCCGGGTTCTTCCGCCAGTACCAGCAGCTCGTCGACCGCTTCGTCGACGGCGAGCTGAAGGCGCTGCTGGCGAAGGAGCCCGAACGCACCTTCCCCAACGGCCCGGGCTCGGTCGAGATGCTCAACTCGATTGCCTCGATGGGCGATTTCCCGCGCCTGGTCGTGCGCGACGACAGCGGCAAGTGGGGCCTGGCCAGCGAACAGAGCGAGGACTACAAGCTCTCGGCCAACGGCTACGTCACCGTGGGCACCTACGGCAAGAACATGCTCTTCCACCTGCGCCGGCCGGACGACGTCGCCGCCGACGCGCTGTACGCCGATCCGAAACGGTCGATGGACCTGCTGCTGCGCACCGGCTTCGCCAAGCGTTCGGTCGGCGGCCAGAACGTGCAGATCACCTCGATGGGGGAACCGACCCGCGCGGACGTCCACGTCGACGCATGGGGCCGGCGCTGGAACGTGTGGGAGTGGCCGCTGCCCTACGCGAACGCGATGGTGATCGTGGCCGCGCTGCCGGTGCCCGACGGCTACGTCGGCATCACCCGCTACGCCGCCGCGACCCAGGAGCACGACCAGCGCATCAACCTGCTCGCGCTGACCGACTTCACCTACGCCAACTACGACGGCACCTTCGCCCAGTGGCGCGACTTCATGCGCCACGCCGACCTGCTGCCGGCGGCGATGGCGGGCGCGCGCCTGCAGATCGAGGACGGCAAGCGCTTCCTGTACGCCTCGCCGCGGATGGGCGTGGACTACGGCCCGGCGCTGCAGGCGATCGCGCCCGACAGCATGCTCACCCTCGGCTTCGCCTTCTACCCCGACCACGGCAAGGTGGTCTGGGACGTGGCCGAGCTGTGGGCGTCCGCACGCGGCACCGAGGACAACTACATCGCGGTGGTGCGCAGCCTGGCGCCGCCGCCGGGGCTCGACGACGACACCCGCAACGAGTGGGACCGCCTGCGCCAGCACCGCCATCCCTACGACGGCGTGGCCCGCCTCGAGGACGACACCAGCAAGATCTCCGCCGTGGCCCCGGCCGCGTCGGCCCCCGCCGCGGCCGCGGACCCGCAGGTGCTGTACGTCGGCACCTACGTGACCGAAGGCGCGAAGGCGCAGGACGAGATGGCCGCGCGCCTGGGCCTGCTGCTGAAGGGCCTGACGGTGCCGGCGCAATGACACCACGGCCGCGGGCGCGCGCGTCTGCTACCTTCGTGGCATGAGCGTCGGCGTCCTGCTCCTGACCCACGAAGGCATCGGCGCGGCCCTGCTGGCCGTCGCCACCCGCCTGCTGCGGCAGCTGCCGCTGCGGGCGGAGGCCTTCGAAGTGCCCTTCGACGGCGACGCCCTGGCCCTGCTGCCGGCCGCCAGCGCGGCGCTGCGGCGGCTCGACGGCGGCGACGGCGTGCTGGTGCTGACCGACCTCTACGGCGCCACGCCCAGCAACCTGGCCGCACAGCTCGCCCGCCTCGGCACGCCGGTGCGGCGGGTGTCCTCGCTCAGCCTGCCGATGCTGCTGCGGGTGATGAACTACGCCGAGCTCGGCCTGGACGAACTGCCGCGCGTGGCGGCGGCCGGCACCCGCAACGGAGCGATCATCGACGATGCTTGAGCGCACCCTCGTCGTCAGCAACAAGCTCGGCCTGCACGCACGCGCCACCGCGCGGCTGGTCCAGCTGCTGTCCGGCTTCCGCAGCAACGCGACGCTCAGCGCGCGCGGCCGCGAGGTCAACGCAAAGAGCATCATGGGCGTGATGCTGCTCGCCGCCGGCCAGGGCACCGAGGTGGTGCTGCGCGTCGACGGCGAGGACGAACAGGCCGCCGCCGACGCGGTGGCGGCGCTGTTCGCCAACCGGTTCGACGAGGAAAGCTGATGCGGCTGGTCCTGTCCGGGCACGGCGCCTCGCGCGGCAGCGCGCTCGGCCGCGCCCGGGTCCGCCTGCCGCACGCGCTGGAAGTCGCCGAGGAACGCATCGAGCCCGCGCAGGTCGATGCCGAGCTCGCGCGCATCCACGCCGCGATCGACGTGGTGCGCGCCGAGATGCGCCGCCTGCGCGAACGCCTGCAGGGCGCGCTGGCCAGCGAGATCGGCGAATTCCTCGACCTGCACGCGCTGCTGCTCGACGATCCCGAGCTCCTGCAGGGCCTGGACGAGCTGATCCGAACCGGCCCCTACACCGCCGACTACGCGCTGCGCGTGCAGCGCGACCGCATCGCCGGCGTGTTCCGCGACATGGACGACGCCTACCTGAGCAGCCGCATCGACGACATCGACCAGGTGATCGGGCGCCTGCACGCCGCGCTGCACCGGCGCGACACCGACGTGCGCGGCATCGCCGGCGAAATCCTGGTCGCCGACACCGTCGCCCCCGCGGAGCTGGCGCAGCTGCAGGCGCAGGGCGTGCTCGCGGTGGTCACCACCGGCGGCAGCGCGCTGTCGCACAGCGCCATCCTGGCGCGCAGCCTGCACCTGCCGCTGGTGGTCGGCGCGGCGCAGGCGCTGGTGAAGATCAACGACGGCGACGTGCTGGTGGTCGACGGCGGCAGCGGCCTGGTGGTGCGCGAACCCGACGCCGACGACCTGCGCGGGCACCGCGCCCGCGTGCGCGAAGGCAAGCGCGAGCGGCGCGAGCTCAACCGCCTGCGCCGCGAGCCCTCGCGCACCCGCGACGGCATCGACGTGCGCCTGTGGGCCAACGCCGAATCGCGCGAGGACGTGGCCGAGGCGCATGCGCTGGGCGCGGCGGGCGTGGGCCTGTACCGCACCGAGTTCCTGTTCCTCGGCAGCCGCACGCTGCCCGACGAGGACACCCAGTTCCGCGCCTACCGCGACCTGGTGCTGGGCATGACGGGACGCACGGTGACGATCCGCACCCTCGACGTCGGCGCCGACAAGGCCGACAACACCGGACTCGCGCTCGCCGACGAACCCAATCCGGCGCTCGGCGTGCGCGGCGTGCGGCTGTCGCTGCGGCGGCCGGCGGTGTTCGAGACCCAGCTGCGCGCGATCGTGCGCGCGTCCGGCTACGGCCCGGTGCGCGTGCTGCTGCCGATGATCGCCTGCCGCGAGGAAGTGATGGCGGTGCGCGGCCTGCTCGACCGCGTGCTCGCCGAGGTGCGCGCCGAGGGGCACGCGACCGCCGAACAGGTGCCGCTGGGGGCGATGATCGAGGTGCCGGCCGCGGCGCTCGCGCTGCCCGGCTTCGTCGACGCGATCGATTTCCTGTCGATCGGCACCAACGACCTGGTCCAGTACCTGCTCGCCGCCGACCGCAACAACGAGGCGCTCGGCACCCTGTACACGCCGCTGCACCCTGCGGTGCTGCGCCTGCTGCACGAGGTGATCGCCACCGCGCAGCGCTGCGGCAAGCCGGTGGCGGTGTGCGGCGAGATGGCCGCCGACCCGGCCTGCGCGCCGGTGCTGCTCGCGCTCGGGCTGGGCGAGTTCAGCCTGCACCCGGCCACGCTGCTGGAGGTACGCCAGGCGGTCCGCGCCTGCGACCTCGACGCGCTGCGCGCGCGCGCCCCGCAACTGCTGCGCGCCCGCGACCGCGCCGGCATCGAGGCCTGGCTGCAGGACGCGCACGCGGAGATGCGCCGGCTGCCCGCGCCGCTGGCGCGCGGCTAGACTGGCGCGCCCGCCGCCACGTCCCCGCCATGGCCACGATCCGCCGCGCCACCCTCGCCGACCTGCCCGCGCTGGCGCCGCTGTTCGACGCCTACCGCCGCTTCTACGGCCAGCCGGGCGACCCGGCGCGCGCGGAGGCGTTCCTGCGCGAGCGGATCGGGCGCGGCGAATCGGTGGTGCTGCTGGCCGAACGCGATGGCGCCGCGGCCGGCTTCACCCAGCTCTACCCGATGTTTTCCTCCGTGCGCACCGCGCGCCTGTGGATCCTCAACGACCTGTTCGTCGCCGAAGGCGCCCGCCGGACCGGCGTGGCGCGCGCGCTGCTCGACGCCGCCGCGGGGTTTGCCCGCGACGACGGCGCGCGCGGCATCATGCTGGAAACCACCCGCGGCAACGCGCCGGCGCGCGCGCTGTACCGCGCCGCCGGCTGGAACGAGGACGCGAGCCAGTGGTACTCGCTCGCGTTCGACTGAGGCCATCCCGATGAGCGCCGGCGCCGACTTCATCCCGCTGCGGCTGTGCGTGCTGACCGTGTCCGATTCGCGCACGCTGGCAGAGGACGCCTCCGGCGACTACCTGGCCCGGGCGCTCGCCGATGCCGGCCACGCGCTGTGCGAGCGCGCGCTGCTGCCGGACGACCGCTACCAGCTGCGCGCGCTGGTGTCGCGCTGGATCGCGGACCCGTGCGTGGACGGCGTGCTCGTCACCGGCGGCACCGGCTTCACCGGCCGCGATTCGACGCCCGAGGCCTTGCGGCCGCTGCTCGACAAGGAGATGCCGGGCTTCGGCGAGCTGTTCCGCGCGCTCAGCTACGACGAGATCGGCACC
>JBQCFN010000167.1:0-2713 GCA_051959035.1 Lysobacteraceae bacterium
CGGCCGAGCGCGCGCGCCAGGCCGTGGTCGTCGTGCGCGACGCCGACGGAGCGTTGTGCGGCGTCGCCACCGCGGTGGTGCGGGTGCCGCCGCGCCTGCGCCAGCCGCTCTACTACTACCGCCAGTTCTTCGCGCCCAAGCTGCGCGGCCGCTACCAGGCGCTGACGGTGTTCCGCCGCGCGAAGGCCATCCTGCACGCCTACAACGCCTCGCTGCCGCGCGCCGAAAGCCTCGGCATCCTGCTCGAGATCGAGAACCCGCGCCTGGCCGCCGGGTTCCGCCGCGCGCACATGCCGCACACCGGCGCCACCTTCATCGGCTATTCGCCGCGCGGGCTGCAGTTGCGCGTGGCCTACTTCGACGACGCCATGCTGCTGCCGCCGGCCCCGCCGGCGCGCCCACGCCCGGCCTGACCCGCTTTACCGGCACCACCACCGCACGCTCCACCAGAAGGGGAACCGTATGCACTTGAAGTCTCGCCTGCTCAGCGTCGCCATCCTCACCGCCCTGGCGGCCGGCCCGGCCATCGCCGCCAATGCACCGGGCGGCATCGAGCTGCGCGCGCAGGGCCTGCTCGACGGCGCCGCCGCCCGCCTGGCGCACCGCGCCGACGCCGACCGCTTCGTCGCCCGCGACGTGATCGTGGATGCCGACGGCACCGAGCACGTGCGCTTCGACCGCACCTACCGCGGGCTGCCGGTGCTCGGCGGCGACCTGGTCGTGCACAGCCGCAACGGCCGCGTCGCCGGCATCAGCCAGACTCTGGCCAGCGAAGGGCGCCCGGGCGTGACCCCGCGCATCAATGCCAGCCAGGCGATCGTCGAGGCCGGTGCGCGCTTCGGCACCGGCTTCCAGGGCAGGCCGACCTCGCGCCTGGTGGTGTGGGCGGGCGGCGCCACCCCGGTGCTTGCGCACGAGGTGCAGTTCTCCGGCACCAAGCGCGACCAGACCCCGACCGACATGCACTACGTCGTCGATGCCCAGAGCGGCCGCGTGCTGGCGCAGTGGGACACGGTCGAAACCGCGGTGCCCGGCCCCGACGGCAGCACCTGCGCGGGCGCGGTCGCGGCCACCGGCACCGGCAAGTCGCTGACCGAAGGCAACGTCACCCTCAACACGGTGCGCTGCAAGACCGGCGGCTACCAGCTGAAGGACCTGACCCGCGGCGGCGGCTACACCACCAACATGGGCATGCGCACCACCGGCAACGGCAGCATCTTCGTCGACTCCGACAACACCTGGGGCAACGGCGACCTGACCAACTCGGCGACCGTCGCCGCCGACGCGCAGTACGGCGTGTCCATGACCTGGGATTACTACAAGAACGTCCACGGCCGCAACGGCATCGCCAACGACGGCAAGGGCGCGCTCAGCCGCGTGCACTACGGCCGCAACTACGCCAACGCCTTCTGGCAGGACGCGTGCTTCTGCATGACCTTCGGCGACGGCGACAACGGCGCCACCATCCTGCCGCTGGTCGCGCTCGACGTGGCCGGCCACGAGATGAGCCACGGCGTCACCAGCCGCACCGCGCGCCTGGCCTACGGCGGCGAGTCGGGCGGCCTCAACGAGGCCACCTCGGACATCATGGGCACGATGGTCGAGTTCTACACCAACAACCCGAACGATCCGGGCGACTACCTGATCGGCGAGAAGCTCTACCCGCACAACACCAGCGGCACGCTCGCCCTGCGCTACATGTTCAAGCCGAGCCTGGATGGCGGCTCGCCGGACTGCTACTCGGCCGGCCTCGGCAACCTCGACGTCCACTACAGCTCGGGCGTGGCCAACCACTTCTACTACCTCCTCGCCGAGGGCGCGGTCGTGCCGGCCGGCTTCGGCGCGGGCACCAGCTACAACCTCACCAGCGCGAGCCTGGTGTGCAACGGCAACACCGCGATCACCGGCATCGGCCGCGACGCGGCGCAGAAGATCTGGTACCGCGCGCTGACCACGTACATGACCAGCAACACCAACTACGCCGGCGCCCGCAGCGCGACCCTGTCGGCGGCCGCCGACCTGTACGGCAACGGTTCGACGCAGTACAACGCGGTCGCGGCCGCGTGGGCCGCGGTCGGAGTGAACGCGACCCTGCGCTGAGCAGGCGCGCGCAGCCGCCCTGGAACGGCCCGCCCCGAGCGGGCCGTTTCCTTCTCGGCGCCACCCGGGGACGGCCGGATCGACGCACCGCCGACCCGGACGCTGCTAGCGTTTGGGGGATGCGACCGGTCATCTACCTCGTTTCGCGCGTCAGCGACCATTGGGAAGTGCGCTGCCGCAGCGATCCAGGCGTCGGCGACCATCCCGACCGCGCCAGCGCGATCGCGGCCGCGCAGCGCGCGGCCGAGGCGATGTGGCAGGAGCAGCACGTGGCGACCGAGGTCGTGGTCGACGACGAGGACGGCCGCTGGCACCCGATCGCGCGTTTCGGCTCGCTGCTGGGCTAGCGTGCGGCTGGGCGAGGGCGCCGCTGCGCCACGCGGCGCCGGCGGCGCTCAGCCGGCCGCGCTGTGCACCGCCTGCGGCCGGCCGAGGGCGGGCCAGCGTGCCAGCAGCGCGGCGCGGATGCCGGCTGCGTCCAGGCCCGCCTCCGCCAGCAGCTGCTCGCGGCTGGCGTGGTGCTGGAAGGCATCCGGCAGGCCGAGGTGCAGCATCGGCATGGCGATGCCTTCGGCGGCCAGCAATTCCGCCACCCCGGAGCCGGCGCCGCCGG
>JBQCFN010000168.1:0-5012 GCA_051959035.1 Lysobacteraceae bacterium
CGACACGATGCCGTCGTTGGCGCCGAGCACGGCCGCGCGCAACCAGCCGGCGCGGCCCGAGCGAGGGTCTTCGCGATGCCCGCGCCGCATGGCGGTCTCCCGTGGGTGGCGCGATTGTGCCGCGCGCCCGGCGGCCGCGCACCGGGCGGCGCGCGCCGGGCCGGCAAGCCCGGCGGTGGAACACAGCCGCACCGCCGGCGATGGCGATGCCGCGCGCGGCCGCGGGCTATAGTCCGCGCCTGCGCCGGCACGCCGGCGCGCACGGAAGGATCCGATGTCGAGCCCCAGCAACGTCGCCGAAACCCCGATCACCGACCGCCGCGCGCTGGTCGACTACCTCGCCTCGGGCGCGCGCCCGCGCAGCGACTGGCGGATCGGCACCGAGCACGAGAAGTTCGTGTTCCGCCTGGACGACCTGCGCCCGCCGGCGTTCGACGGCCCGCGCGGCATCGAGGCGCTGCTGGCCGGGCTCACCCGCTTCGGCTGGGAAGCGGTGGAGGAGCACGGCCGCACCATCGCGCTCACCCGCGACGGCGCCTCGGTGACGCTGGAGCCGGCCGGGCAGCTGGAACTCTCCGGCGCGCCGCTGGAGAGCATCCATCGCACCTGCTGCGAGGTCGATGGCCACCTGCGCGAGGTCAAGGCGGTGGCCGACGAACTCGGCCTGGGCATCCTCGGCATGGGCTTCCAGCCGAAGTGGCGGCGCGACGAGATGCCGTGGATGCCGAAGGGCCGCTACAAGATCATGCGCGACTACATGCCCAGGGTCGGCAGCCTCGGCCTCGACATGATGACGCGCACCTGCACGGTGCAGGTCAACCTCGACTTCGCCAGCGAAGCCGACATGGTGAAGAAGTTCCGCGTCTCGCTCGCGCTGCAGCCGGTGGCGACCGCGCTGTTCGCCGACTCGCCGTTCACCGAAGGCAAGCCCAACGGCTACCTCAGCTACCGCTCGCACATCTGGACCGACACCGATCCCGACCGCACCGGCATGCTCGACTTCGTGTTCGAGGAGGGCTTCGGCTTCGAGCGCTACGTCGACTACCTGCTCGACGTGCCGATGTACTTCTCCTACCGCGGCGGCGAGTACGTCGACCTGGCCGGCAGGTCGTTCCGCGACTTCCTCGCCGGCCGGCTCGACGCCCTGCCCGGTGCGTTGCCGACCCTGCGCGACTGGTCCGACCACATGACCACCGCGTTCCCGGAAGTGCGGCTGAAGAAGTACCTGGAGATGCGCGGTGCCGACGGTGGCCCGTGGAACCGGCTGTGCGCGCTGCCCGCGTTCTGGGTCGGCCTGCTGTACGACGACGCCGCGCTCGACGCCGCGTGGGACCTGGTCCGCGACTTCACGATGGAAGAGCGCCACGCCCTGCGCGACGGCGTGCCGAAGCATGCGCTGAAGCTGCCGTTCCGTGGCGGCAGCGTGCGCGACCTCGCGCTGGAGGCGCTCAGGATCTCCGCGCACGGCCTGCAGCGGCGCGCGCGCGCCAACCGCCATGGCGCCGACGAGAGCATCTTCCTCACCCCGCTGATCGAGATCGCCGAGGCCGGCCAGACGCCCGCCGAGCGCAAGCTCGCGCTCTTCCATGGCCCCTGGCAGGGCAGCGTCGACCCGGTCTTCCGCGAGTACGCCTACTAGCGGGCGCCGCGGCGGCTCCCGCCGGCGCCGTGCCTGCGCTAGGCTGGGCGCGGGGCGCCCGCGCCGCGGGCCGGAGGGGAAAGCCGATGCGCAAGGAAATCCTCGTGGTGGCCGCACTGGCCTGGGCGGCGCTGCTGCCTGCCGGCGCGCAGGTGCGGATGGTGCAGGTGCCGCAGCAGGCCGCCCGGCCTGCCAACCCGGCGGCGGCGATCGACTACCAGGCGCAGTACCGCCAGGAAGTCGAGAAGAACCGCGCGCTGCGCGCCGAGAACGCCTCGCTGAAGGCGCAGCTGGACGGCTACACCAGCCGCACCGGCAGCCGGGTCACCGCCTATTGCGAAACGCCCACGCTCAGCCGCAACACCGCCGGCGCCAGCAACGACTGCAGCCGCAACGGCTTCGGCTGCGAGCCGGTGAGCGGGCTGTGCCGCACCGTCGCGCACTCGTCCGACGAATGCGCCGCGGGTTACACCTGGTGCTCGCTCAACAACGCCTGCGTGCGCACCGCGCGCGAGTGCGGCGGCTGAGTCAGGCAGGCAGGAAGTCGGTGTAGGCGAAGCGTCCGTCGCGCAGCACGGTTTCGCCGCGCGCCACGTCGAGCGGGCCGGAGAACATCGGCCCGCCGACCACGAGGGTGTGGAACTCGCCACGCTCGCCGCAGGGATCGACCGCGGGCGGGAGCTCGTCGAGCAGGGCGGCGTCGAAGGCGCGCCCGGCGAAGCGCGCGTCGAGCTGGCGGGTGTCCACGCAGCACAGGCGCGCGTCCAGGCCGCCGGCGAGCATCGCCCGCGCCAGCCGCGCGGTGTCGCTGCCGAACAGCGGGTAGTGCGGCGTCCAGCCCAGCCGCGCGCACAGCGCGTCGCGATAGGCACGGACGTCGGCGAGGAACAGGTCGCCGAAGGCGATGTCGCGCACCCCGGGATGTAGCGCCTGCGCGCGCGCGAGGCCGTCGGCGAACACCGCCTCGTACACCGCGTTGTCGGCGCGCTGCGGCATCCGCGCCTCCACCACCGGCAGTCCCGCGGCGCGCGCCTGCGCCCGCAGCAGCGCGACCCGGATGCCCTGCATGGCGACGCGCTCGTAGCCCTCGGTCACGGTGGTGAGCAGGGCGACCACCTCGACGTCGTGGCGCTGGCGCAGCGCGTGCAGCGCCCACGCGGCGTCCTTGCCGCCGCTCCAGGACAGCACGAGCGGCGTGGCGGGCGGGGGGTCGGGCGGCATCGCGGCAGCATAGCCGCGCGGCGCTCAGGCCGCGCTGACGTCGCGCAGCTGCCAGCCGTCCCCCGCCAGCAGCCGCAGCCGGTGGCGCAGGAGGCTGCCGGGCAGCGAGGTGGTGGCGATCAGGTCGATGTGCAGGTCGTGCTGCTCGCCGCGGACGTGGGCGAGCGGGTCGGTGGCGCCGAGCGCGCGGTCGACCGCGTCGGGATCGTCCTGCGCCGCGCGCCAGCGCTGGAACAGCGCGTCGCTGCGCAGCGCCTCCTGCAACTCGGCGGCGAGGCCGTCGGCGCCCTGCGAACGGAAGGCGAGCGCCGGGTCGGCGCCGCGCGCGCGGGCGGGGTCGGGCAGGCTCAGGTAGTAGCGGGTCGGCATGCGCGGGCTCCGTGCGGCGATGCGCCGACTCTAGCGCCGCCGCGTCGCCGCCGCGTCATCCGCGCGCCGTTCCCGCCGCGGCCGGCCCTCATTCGAACGTGTGCGGCTCCGCGGCGAAGCCCACCACCAGCGCGCCCTTGCCGACGTTGACCATGCCGGTCAGGCTCATCACGCTCTCGAACACGTCGACGTTCTGCTCGGCGCAGACATCGCGCAGCTGCTGGTAGCCGGGCAGCGCGCGCAGCTCGGCCAGTTCGCCGCCGTAGCTCAGGCACAGGGTCGGCGTCAGCAGGCCCGCGCGCACGCGCTTGCCGGCGAACTCGAACACCCGCTGCACCGCCGGCTCGAAACCCTTGGCCTTCGCCACCGGGCCGGTCTCGCCGCGGTTGGCGTGCAGGATCGGCTTGATGTCCAGCGCGGTGCCGAGCGCGGCGCTCACCAGGCCGACGCTGCGGTCGCCCTTCTTGCGCGCGCGGGCGCGCAGGTAGTAGAGGTCGCGCGGCACCATGTAGCCGTGCGTGTGCAGCGCGAGGTGCTCCAGCCGCGCGCGCATCTTCGGCGCGCCCTCGCCGGCGTCGCGCAGGCGCACCGCCTCCACCGGCAGGATGCCCTCGGCGGCGAACAGGTTCTGGCTGTCGATCACCCGCAGCGCGAACGGCGTGTCGTGGCCGGCGGCGGCGCGCACCGGCTTGTATTCGTTGAGGATGGCGAAGCTCGCCTGCATGCAGTTGTCGAAGATCGGGCTGCGGGTCTTCGTGATCGTCATGCAGAACACGTAGTCGTAGTCGATGACCAGCTTCTGCAGGAACAGGTCCTGGATCTGCTGCACCGAGTACGGGATGGTTTCGGCTTCCGCGCCGCGCTCGGCGATCTGCGCGTGCAGGAATTCCAGCGTGGCCTGCTCGTTGCGCTGGTCGGCGAGCATGGCCTCGCCGATGCGCACGGTGATCGGCAGGATGGTGATGCCGTGCTGGCTGAAATAGTCGCCCGGCAGGTCGCAGGCCGAGTCGACGACGAGTCCGATCCGCATGCGGTTCCCCCCTGAAAGTTGCGCGCGCGTGGGGCGGACCCTACCGCATCGCGGCGCCGCTTGCACCGGCCGGAGGTCAGCGGCGCGCGGCGCCGACCGGCAGCGCCGCCAGCCGTTCCATCTCCGGGTCCCTCAGCAGCGCGGGATCCTCCAGCACGGCCAGCGCGAAGTCGGTCGCGTCGTTGCCCCAGAACAGCGCCTGGCCGACCTGCAGGGTGGGCACCCCGTACACGCCGGCGGCGAGCGCGGCGTCGGTGTTGGCGCGCAGCGCCTGCCGGACCGGGTCGGCGGCGAGGTCGGCGGCGGCCAGGCCGAGCCGCGCCAGCAGCGGGGCCAGCGCCTCCGCGCTGTCGCCGGCGCGGCCGTCGCGCCAGAGCCAGCCGAACACCGCGTCGATCGCCTCCGGCGTGTTGCCGGCGGCGATGCAGGCGCGCAGCGCGGCGACCGGGTTGAACGGGTGCGCGGGCGGGAAGCGCAGCGGCAGTCCGTCGCGGCGTGCCTGCCACAGCACGTGGCGGTAGGTGAACTCGCGCTTGCCCGGGATTTCCGCCGGGCCCTTCTGCCCGCGCGCGGACAGGATCGCGGCCAGCAGCACCGGCACCGGGGTGACCGCGCGGGTCGCCGCCAGCGCGCGCACCTTCGGCCATTGCAGCCAGGCGAACGGCGAGATGACGTCGAAGTACCAGCGCACCGCTGCGGCGTCGTTCATCGGGGCTCCCGGCGGGCATCCGTGGGACAGGCGCGTGGCACGCC
>JBQCFN010000169.1:0-4357 GCA_051959035.1 Lysobacteraceae bacterium
GGCCAGCAGCAGCGCGCCGCGATCGCGCGCGCGCTCGCTGGCAGCCCGCGCCTGCTGCTCGCCGACGAACCGACCGGCAACCTCGACTCGCAGATGGCGCGCGGGGTGATGGAGCTGCTGGAGGAGATCAACGCCGCCGGCACCACCATCGTGATGGTGACGCACGATCCGGAACTGGCCGCGCGCGCGCAGCGCAACGTCCACATCGTCGACGGCATGGCCACCGACCTCTCGGTCGAGCCCAGCCTGCTGCGCGTGGCCGCCTCCGCCGCCGCCCACTGAGGACACCGCCATGTTCGGCTACTACCTCGACCTCGCCCTGCGCAGCTTCCGCCGCAACAAGGCGCTGACCGCGCTGATGGTGCTGGCGATCGCGCTCGGCATCGGCGCCAGCATGACCACGCTGACGGTCTTCCACGTGCTCTCCGGCGACCCGCTGCCGGACAAGAGCGCGCGGCTGTTCTACGTGCAGGTCGACCCGCAGCCGACCGACGGCTACCACCCGGGCGACGAGCCGCCGCGCCAGCTCACCCGCTTCGACGCCGAGGCGTTGCTGAAGGCGCGCCGCGCCGACCGCCAGGCGATGATGACCGGCGGCGGCGTGGCCATCCAGCCGCAACGCTCGGGCCTCTCGCCGTTCAACACCGACGCGCGCTACACCAGCGCCGACTTCTTCCCGATGTTCGACGTGCCCTTCCTGTACGGCGGCGGCTGGGACGCGTCGGCCGACGACGGGCGCGCGCGCGTGGCGGTGATCACCCGCGCGCTCAACGACAAGCTCTTCGGCGGCGGAAACAGCGTGGGCAAGACCCTGCGCATGGAGAACACCGACTTCCGCGTCGTCGGCGTGCTCGACGAGTGGCGGCCGGTACCGCGCTTCTACGACCTCAACCTGGAGCGGTTCGGCGAGACCGAGCAGGTGTTCCTGCCGTTCTCGACCGCGGTCGACCTCAAGTTCGGCCGCAACGGCAGCATGGACTGCTACGAGACGCGCCCGGAGGGCGTGCGCGACACCGACCTCGCCGCGTCGTGCGTGTGGATCCAGTACTGGGTCCAGCTCGACACCGCGCGGAAGGCGGCCGACTACAAGGCCTACCTCGGCAACTACTCGGCCCAGCAGCGCGCCGCAGGCCGCTTCCACCGGCCCGACAACGTGCGCCTGCGCAACCTGATGGAGCACCTTGCCTACGCCAAGGTCGTGCCGGGCGACGTCAACCTGCAGATGTGGCTGGCCTTCGCCTTCCTGCTGGTGTGCCTGGTCAACACGGTCGGCCTGCTGCTCGCCAAGTTCCTGCGCCGCAGCAGCGAGATCGGCGTGCGACGCGCGCTCGGCGCCTCGCGACGCGCGATCTTCGCGCAGTGCCTGGTCGAGGCCGGCGCGATCGGCCTGGCCGGCGGCCTGCTCGGGCTCGGCCTCGCGGAACTCGGCCTGTGGGCGGTGCGCCAGCAGCCGGCCGACTACGCGCCGCTCGCCCACCTCGACCCGCTGATGCTGCTGGTCACCTTCGTCCTCGCCGTCGCGGCGAGCCTGCTCGCCGGCCTGCTGCCGGCCTGGCGCGCCTGCCTGGTGTCGCCCGCGATCCAGCTCAAGAGCCAGTGAGGCCCCGCATGGACATCCGCCCGATCCTCTCCACCCTGCTCCGCCACAAGATCGCCGCCACCCTGATCGTGCTCGAGATCGCGCTGAGCTGCGCGATCATCTGCAACGCGGTATTCCTGATCGGCTCGCGCGTCACCCGCATCGGCATGCCCAGCGGCGTGGCCGAGAACGAACTGGTCAGCATCCGGCTGACCGGCATCGGCACCGACGAGAACGCGATCGCCGCCACCCGCGAGGACCTTTCGGTGCTGCGCGGGGTGCCCGGCGTGGTCGACGCCGCGTCCGCGAACGAAGTCCCCTTCGGCCAGTCGTCGTGGAACTCCTCGATCATGCTCACGCCCGACCAGAAGGAGCAGACGGTCAACGCCACGCTGTACATGGGCAGCGAGTCGCTGCGCAACACGCTCGGTACCCGGCTCGTGGCCGGGCGCGACTTCCGCGCGGACGAGTACGTCGACTTCGAGCCAGGCAAGGGCAACTCGATCGAGCCGTCGACGGTGATCATCACCCGCGCGCTCGCGCAGCGCCTGTTCCCGGGCAAGGCCGGCGTCGGCGAAGTGCTGTACTTCGGCGACGAGAAGCCGGTGACCGTGGTCGGCGTCGTCGACCACCTGGTGCGGCCGGCGATCTTCGACGGCGACGACACCGCGGAATATTCGATGCTGCTGCCGCTGCGGGTGGACTACACGGTCGGCGGCTACTACCTCGTGCGCACCCGCCCCGGCGAGGCCGAACGGGTCGCGAAGGACGCCGCCGACGCGCTGCAACGCCACAACCCGAACCGGATCATCCTCGAGAACCGGCCGCTGGCCGACGTCCGCGCCAGCTTCTTCCGCCAGGACCGCTCGATGGCATGGCTGCTGGTGGCGGTGTGCGTGGCGCTGCTGGTGGTGACCGCGCTCGGCATCGTCGGCCTCGCCAGCTTCTGGGTGCAGCAGCGGACCAAGCAGATCGGCGTGCGGCGCGCGCTCGGCGCCACCCGCGGCCAGGTGCTGCGCTACTTCCAGACCGAGAACTTCCTGCTCGCCACGCTCGGCATCGCGATCGGCATGTTCGGCGCCTACGCCATCAACCAGTTGCTGATGAGCCACTACGAGCTGCCCCGGCTGCCGGCGCTCTACCTGCCGGTGGGCGCGCTGGCGCTGTGGCTGCTGGGCCAGCTGTCGGTGCTGGGTCCGGCGCGCCGCGCCGCCGCGGTGCCGCCGGCGGTGGCGACCCGCAGCGTTTAAAGTGCGGGCCGGGGCGCGCCACGCCGGCGCGCCCCGGCCACGTCCCTCCACCGCGAGCAGGCCCACGCGTGCCCACCGTCCTCGTCGTCGACGACAACCCCGCCGTCGCCACCGCGCTGGAGACGCTGTTCTCCCTGCACGACATCGACACGCGCGCGGTGCAGTCCCCGCGGGAAGCGCTGGCGTGGCTGGAGCGCACGCCGGCCGACCTCGTCGTGCAGGACATGAACTTCCAGCACGACACCACCTCCGGCGAGGAAGGCGTCGCGCTGTTCGCCGAGATCCGCGCGCGCTTTCCCGACCTGCCGGTGATCCTGCTGACCGCGTGGACGCACCTGGAGAGCGCGGTCGACCTGGTCAAGGCCGGCGCGGCCGACTACCTGGCCAAGCCATGGGACGACCGCAAGCTGCTGGCGACGGTCAACAACCTGCTCGAGCTCGCCGAGGCCCGCCGCGAACTCGCGCGGGTCCGCGCGGGCGAGCGCCGCCGCCGCGAGGCGCTGCTGCGCGACCACGACCTGCGCGGCTACGTGTTCGCCGACGCCGCCAGCGAGCGCGTGCTGTCGCTGGCCTGCCAGGTCGCGCGCGCCGACCTGCCCGTGCTCGTCACCGGGCCCAACGGCGCCGGCAAGGAACGCATCGCGGAAATCCTGCACGCCAATTCGGCGGTGCGCGACGGCCCGTTCGTCGCGGTCAATTGCGGCGCGCTGCCGGGCGAGCTGATCGAGGCCGAGCTGTTCGGCGCCGAGGCCGGCGCCTACACCGGCGCGAGCAAGGCGCGCGAGGGCAAGTTCGAGGCCGCCGACGGCGGCACCCTGTTCCTCGACGAGATCGGCACGCTGCCGCTCGCCGGCCAGGTGAAGCTGCTGCGCGTGCTCGAGACGGGCCGCTTCCAGCGGCTGGGCAGCAACCGCGAGCGCGCGGTCAAGGTGCGCGTGGTCAGCGCGACCAATGCCGACCTGCCGGCGCTGATCGCCGCCGGCCAGTTCCGCGAGGACCTCTATTACCGGCTCAACGCCATCGAGCTGGCGCTGCCCCCGCTCGCCCAGCGGCCCGACGACATCCTGCCGCTGGCGCGGCACTTCCTGCCCGCCGGCAAGCGCCTGGGCGAGGACGCCGAACGCGCGCTGCAGCGCCATCCGTGGCCGGGCAACGTGCGCGAGCTGCGCAACGTGATGCAGCGGGCGGCGCTGCTGGCGCGCGGCGACACCATCGAAGCGGCCGACCTCGCCCTGCCGTCGGCCGCGCAGGAATCCGGCATCGGCGGCGACGAGCCCGACCGCGCCGCCATCGAAGCCGCGCTGGCGCGCAGCGGCGGCGTGCTGGCGCAGGCCGCGGCCGACCTCGGCCTGTCGCGGCAGGCGCTGTATCGCCGGCTCGACCGGCTCGGCATCCCGAGAAGCTGATGCGGGTCCTGCGCGTCCTGCCGGTTGCCGTGCGGATGATCGCGATCGCGGTCGCCGGCACCACCGCCGCCGCCGCCGCGACCGCGCTGCTGGTCCACTGGCTGCCGGGCTGGGCCGCAGCG
>JBQCFN010000170.1:0-5111 GCA_051959035.1 Lysobacteraceae bacterium
GCCCCCCGCGGGGGGGGGCGCGCCGCCGCGCCCGGGGGCCCCGGCCGTGGCCGCGTCGTTGTTGGCGCGGGCGGCGGGGAGGGAACGTGGCGGGGCCGGGGGGGCCGCGCCCCCCGCCGCCGCTCCGCGGCGCGCAGGCGATAATCCCCCGGATGCCCACCCAGCCGACCCTGCCGTTCGACGCGCCGTCCGACGCCGGCCGCCCTGCCCATCCCGGCGCTGCCAGCGATCCCGGCAGCGCACCCGGGGCCGCCGCCGAGGCCTCGCGCAACGGCGGGGCGCCGGGCGCGTCCAGCGAGCCCGTCCAGCCCGGATCGCCGGTCGAGCCGCCGGTCGAGCCGCCGCCCGCCCCGCCGCCCGCGGCGGCGTCCACGCCGGCCCGGCGCCCGTGGTGGGCGGGCCTGCTCGGCAAGCTGCTCGAACCCTGGATCGGCCTGAACATCGAGCCGCAGCAGCCGGGCGCGTCGCTCGAGGGCAAGCCGATCTGCTACGTGCTCGAGGACTACGGCCTGTCCAACGCGCTGATCCTCGAGCGCGCCTGCCGCGATGCCGGCCTGCCTTCGCCGCTGCGGCCGCTGCCGGGCGACCCGCTCGGCCGCAAGCGCGCCTACGTCGCGCTGTCGCGGCGCAACGCCGGCAGCACGGTCGAGCTGGCCACGCACCTGGCCACCGGCAAGCCGCCCCCGCCGCCACGGCGCCATTCCGACTCGCTGGCGCGCCTGCTCGACGCGCACCGTGCCGATCCCGCGCTGGACGTGCAGCTGGTGCCGGTGTCGATCTTCGTCGGCCGCGCGCCGGACAAGCAGAGCGGCTGGTTCGCGGTGCTGTTCTCGGAAAACTGGACGCTGGTGGGCCGCTTCCGCCGCCTGCTCGCGATCCTGCTCAACGGCCGCAACACCCTGGTGCAGTTCGCCCCGCCGGTGAGCCTGCGCGCGATCGTCGACGAGGAGCTGCCGCCCGAGCGCACCGTGCGCAAGCTCTCGCGGGTGCTGCGCACGCACTTCCACCGCATCCGCGAGGCGGTGATCGGGCCGGACCTGTCGACCCGCCGCCTGCTGGTCGACAAGGTGCTCGCCGCCGACGCGGTGAAGGAAGCCATCGCCGACCAGGCGCGCCGCGACAACAGCAAGCCGGAGGAGGCGTGGAAGAAGGCGCACGCCTACGCCTACGAGATCGCCGCCGACTATTCGCACCCGGTGGTGCGCTCGGCCTCCTTCCTGCTCACGCCGGTGTGGAACCGCATCTACCGCGGCGTGCTGGTGCACCACCTCGACTCGCTCAAGCAGGCCGCGCCCGGGCACGAGGTCGTGTACGTGCCCAGCCACCGCAGCCACATGGACTACCTGCTGCTGAGCTACCTGCTCTACACGCACGGCGTCGTCCCGCCGCACATCTTCGCCGGCATCAACCTCCACCTGCCGGTGATCGGCACCCTGCTGCGCAAGGGCGGCGCGTTCTTCGCCCGCCGCAGCTTCCGCGGCAACGCGCTGTACTCGGCGGTGTTCCGCGAGTACATGGCGCAGCTGGTCGCCGGCGGCTACTCGATCGAATACTTCATCGAGGGCGGTCGCTCGCGCACCGGCCGCCTGCTGCAGCCCAAGGGCGGCTCGCTGGCGATGACCGTGCGCGCCTACCTGCGCCAGCCGACCCGGCCGGTGCTGTTCCAGCCCATCTACATCGGCTACGAGAAGCTGATGGAAGGCCGCAGCTACCTCGACGAGCTGTCCGGCAAGCCGAAGGAGAAGGAGTCCATCCTCGGCCTGCTGTTCGGCATCCCCAAGGTGCTGCGCAGCAACTACGGCCAGGTGGTGGTGAATTTCGGCGAGCCGATCCTGCTCGGCGACATGCTCGCCAGCCACGCGCCGGAATGGCGCGGCGAGGCGGTGCCCGAGGAAGCCAAGCCGGCGTGGCTGGCGGAGACGGTGGATTCGCTGGCGCAGCGCATCAACGTGCACATCAACCGCGCGGCCGACGTCAACCCGGTCAACCTGCTCGCGCTGGCCCTGCTGTCCACGCCCAAGCACGCGATGGGCGAGGCCGACCTGCTGGCGCAGATCGCGCTGTCCAAGACGCTGCTGGCCGAGGTGCCCTACGGCGAGCGCGTCACCGTGACCCCGCACACGCCGCGGCAGATCGTGGCGCACGGCGAGGAGATCGGCATGCTCTCGCGCATCGCCCATCCGCTCGGCGACGTGCTCAGCGTGGACGACGACACCGCGGTGCTGCTGAGCTACTTCCGCAACAACGTGCTGCACCTGTTCACCGCGTCCTCGTGGATCGCCTGCTGCTTCCAGCACAACCGGCGGATGGCGCGCGCCACCCTGCTGCGGCTGGGCCGGCTGATGTACCCGTTCCTGCAGGCCGAGCTGTTCCTGCCGTGGACGCCGGACGAGTTCGCCGACCGCATCGAGCGGACCATCGACGTGTTCGTGCGCGAAGGCCTGGTCCAGCAGGTCAGCGACGACGCGGGCGGCATCCTGGCGCGGCGTTCGTCGCAGACCGACGAGGTGTTCCGCCTGCGCGCGATCGGCCATGCGCTGCAGCAGGCCTTCGAGCGCTACTACATCGCGATCTCGGTGCTGGCCAAGAACGGCCCCGGCACGCTCGGCGCCGGCGAACTGGAAAGCATGTGCCACCTGGCCGCGCAGCGGCTGTCGCTGCTGTACGCGCCGGCGGCGCCGGAGTTCTTCGACAAGGCGCTGTTCCGCGGCTTCATCCAGAAGCTGCGCGAGCTCCGGCTGGTGTGGCCGGACGAGAACAGCAAGCTGGTGTTCGACGGGCGCCTGGCCGCGTTGGCGCAGGACGCCGAGGTGATCCTCGGCCGCGAGCTGCGCCACACCATCGAGAAGGTCAGTCCCGAGGTGGCGGCGAAGGCGGAGTAGCAGGCACGGCGCCGGAAGCCGTCGCGCGGGCAAGCCGAAGGAGCACCCGGGTTCCGTCCCGCACCCGCCCCCGGCGCCGCCGCTTGCCCGCTACGCCGGCTCGTCCGGGATCAGCGCGCTCTCCAGCCGGGCGATGCTGTCCTTGAGCTGCAGCTTGTGCTTCTTCATCCGCCGCAGCGCGAGCTCGTCCGCCGCCGGTCCCTCCTGCAGGCGCCGGATTTCCTCGTCCAGCGCGCGGTGTTCCTGGCGCAGTTCGGCCAGGCGCAGGGCCAGGCGCGCGAGCTCGGCGGGGTCGACGGTGTGGTGCATGCGACGAGCGTAACCGCGACCCGCGGCGACGTCATGGCCAGCCGCGACGGTAGAATGGCCGACCCCCGCTTCCCCATTGCATGCCCGCACGCCCCGCATGGACCTGACGCTGCCCCTCGCCGAACCGTTGCCGCGCGCGCGCAAGGCCGCGCACGAGCAGCAGCGGCTGGGCAAGCGCCTGCGCCACCAGGTCGGCCGGGCGATCGCCGACTTCGGCATGATCGAGGACGGCGACAAGGTGATGGTGTGCCTGTCCGGCGGCAAGGACAGCTACACGCTGCTGGACATCCTGCTGCAGCTGCAGAAGAAGGCGCCGGTGCGCTTCACCCTCACCGCCGTCAACCTCGACCAGAAGCAGCCGGGCTTCCCCGAGCACGTGCTGCCGGCCTACCTGGAATCGCTCGGGGTGCCGTATCGGATCCTCGAGCAGGACACCTATTCGGTGGTCACCCGGGTGGTGCCGGAAGGCAAGACGATGTGCTCGCTGTGCTCGCGCCTGCGCCGCGGCGCGCTGTACAGCTTCGCCGAAGCTGAAGGGTTCACCAAGATCGCGCTGGGCCACCACCGCGACGACCTGGTGGCGACCTTCTTCCTCAACCTGTTCTTCCATGCCAAGCTCGCCGGCATGCCGCCCAAGCTGCGCAGCGACGACGGCAGGCACGTCGTGATCCGCCCGCTCGCCTACGTGCGCGAGGACGACATCGCCGCCTACGCCGAGGCGAAGCGGTTCCCGATCATCCCCTGCAACCTGTGCGGCTCGCAGGAGAACCTGCAGCGCAAGCAGGTGAAGCGGATGATGGACGCATGGGAACGCGAGTCGCCCGGGCGGATCGAAACCATCGCCCGCGCGCTCGGCGACATCCGGCCCTCGCAGCTGAGCGATCCGAAGCTGTTCGATTTCCTCGCCCTGGGCGCGCGCGGCGGCGCCTTGCCCGATGCGCACGCCTGGCTCGCGGGCGAACCGGCCGCCGACCCCGGCGAACCCGCCTGACCGGCACCGCCCGCGCCGCACGCACGCATCGCGCGCCACGCGACGGGGGATTGATTCCATCGGGTTCCGGCCAGCGGCCGGGCGCCTCCACCGACCTGACCACGGATTTCCATGTTCTTCCGCAACCTGACGATCTTCCGCTTCCCCACCTCGCTCGACCTCTCCGACCTGGACACCCGCCTCGCCGATGCCCGCCTCAAGCCGGTCGGCCCGCTGGAACTGTCCTCGCGCGGTTTCATTTCGCCGTTCGGGCGCGACGGCGAGGCGCTGTCGCATTCCGTCGGCGACGCGATCTGGCTGAGCGTCGGCAGCGAGGAGCGCCTGCTGCCGGGCGCGGTGGTCAACGACCTGCTGGGCAAGAAGCTCGCCGAGATCGAGGAGAAGGAAGGCCGCCGCCCGGGCGGGCGCACCCGCAAGCGGCTGAAGGACGAGCTCGTCACCGAGCTGCTGCCGCGCGCGTTCGTGCGACCCGGCCGCACCGACGCGCTGCTCGACCTCGGCCATGGCATCTGCGTGGTGGATGCCTCCTCGCGCAAGAGCGCCGAGAACGTCGCCAGCGAGATCCGCCGCGCGCTCGGCAGCTTCCCGGCGCTGCCGCTCAACGCCGAGGTCGCGCCGCGCGCGGTGCTGACCGGCTGGGTCGCCGGCGATCCGCTGCCCGACGGCCTCTCGCTGGGCGACGAATGCGAGCTCAAGGACGCCGCCGACAAGGGCGCGGTGGTGAAGTGCCAGCGCCACGAACTGTCCTGCGACGAGATCGGCAAGCACCTGGAAGCCGGCAAGCAGGTGACGCGGCTTGCGCTCAACCTCGACGACCACGTCAGCTTCGTGCTCGGCGAGGATCTCGTCGTGCGGAAGTTCAAGCTGCTCGACGGCGCGGTGGACCAGCTCGAATCCACCGACCGCGACGACCTGCGCGCCGAGCTCGA
>JBQCFN010000171.1:0-2574 GCA_051959035.1 Lysobacteraceae bacterium
AGGCCGAGCGCATGTTCCGCGCCGGCAAGCCGCGGCTCGCGCTGGCGCTGGCGCCGTTGCCGCGGCGGCCCGATCCCGCCGCCGAACTCGCCTGCTTCCGCATCGCGCAGGAAGCGATGACCAACATCCAGCGGCATGCGCGCGCGGGCAACGTGGTGGTCGCGCTGGCGGCGGACGCGGACGGCCTGCTGCTGACCGTGCGCGACGACGGCCGCGGCTTCGATCCCGCGCACTCCGGTGGCCTCGGCCTGGTGACCATGCGCGAACGCGCGCAGCAGGTCGGCGGCACGCTGGAGATCGACACCAAGCCCGGCACGGGCAGCTGCGTGCGCGCGCGCATCCCGCTGGGCTGATCCCGCTGGGCTGATCCCGCGCAGGCGCCGGCGCGCGCGCCGGGACGAAGTTCAGGCGGGGCGCAGCGCCCGCCGCCAGGCGGACAGCAGCACCGCGGTCGCGGCGGCGACGTTGAGGCTTTCGACCGCGCCGGTGCCGGGGATCGACAACCGCAGGTCGCATTGCGCCGCCAGCGCGCGGTCCATGCCCTCGCCTTCGGCGCCGAGCACGACCACCAGACGCTCCGGCAGGCGCGTGGCGAACAGGTCGTCGCCGCCGGCGACCACCGTCGCCGCGAGGCGGAAGCCGGCGCCGCGCAACTGCGCGAGCGCGTTGTCCCCGCGGCCGAGGCGGACGAACGGCACCGCTTCGGCGCCACCTTCGGCGACGCGGGCGGCGGCGCCGGACAATGCCAGCGTCGACTCCTTCGGCAACAGCAGCGCCGCCACGCCGAAATGCGCGGCCGAGCGCAGGATCGCGCCGAGGTTGTGCGGGTTGCCGACGCCGTCCAGCCACAACGCGCACTGCGGGCCGGCCGGCAGGTCGCGCAGCCACGACGACAGCGCCAGCGGCTCCTCGCGCAGCACGTCGGCGACCACGCCTTCGTGGTGGCTGCTGGCGGCGAGCTTCTGCAGGTCGGCCTCGCCGACCACCCGGTAGCCGACGCGGTGGGCGACGCACCACTGCAGCAACGGCTTGAGCGCGGGCACCCGGTCCTGGGCGAGGTACAGCTTGCGCAGCGCCTGCGGCCGCCGCGCGAAGGCCGCGCGCACCGCGTTCAGCCCGTAGAGCCGCAATTCGCCATGGCGCTGCCCGCGCACGGCATCGTGCGCGGGCCGCTCGACCTCCTCTGCCGGTGGCGGGTGGCGCAGGTCCCGCCCGGGCGCGGCGGGCGACGGCCGCTGCGCGCGCGGCGAATCCACCCGCGCGCGCGGTGCTCGCCTGTCCCACGGGTTGTCCGGTCCGCGCATGCGCGCAGTCTACCCGTGCGCCGCGTCCTCGACCGGCGGGATCTCCGACTCCAGCTTGTCCAGCGCGTGCGTGCGCTCGTCCGGCGAGCGCGTGTACGGCGCCAGCAGCAGGTAGAACGCGGGCACCACGAACAGCGACAGCAGGGTGGACAGCGCCACGCCGAACACCACCACCACGCCGATCGAGGTGCGGCTGCCGGCGCCGGCGCCGGTGGCCAGCATCAGCGGCATCGCGCCGGCGATCGTGGCGATCGAGGTCATCAGGATCGGCCGCATGCGCGTGGCCGCCGCCTCCAGGATCGCCTCGCGCACCGACAGCCCGGCGTCGCGCCGCTGGTTGGCGAATTCGACGATCAGGATGCCGTTCTTCGCCGCCAGGCCGACCAGCATGACGATGCCGATCTGGCTGAACAGGTTGAGCGACTTGCCGAACAGCCACAGGCCGAGCAGCGCGCCCAGCACCGCCAGCGGCACGGTGAGCATGATCACCAGCGGATGCAGGAAGCTCTCGAACTGCGCGGCCAGCACCAGGAACACGATCAGCAGCGCCATGCCGAAGGTGAACAGTACCGCGCTGCCGGACTGCAGGTATTCGCGCGACTGGCCGCTGTAGTCGACCTGCACGCCCGGCGGCAGCTCCTCGCGCGCCACCTTGTTGACCCAGTCGATCGCCTCGCCCAGCGTGTAGCCGGGCGACAGGCCGGCCGACAGCGTGATCGCGCGCAGGCGGTTGAAGCGGTTGAGGTTGCCGGCCTCGGCGCGTTCCTCCAGCCGCACCACGCTCGCCAGCGGCACCAGCGCGCCGCTGCGGCTGCGCACGTAGAGGTTGTCGAGGTCGGTCGGCGTCGCCCGCTCGCCTTCGGCGGCCTGCAGCACGACGTAGTACTCCTGGCCCTGGCGCACGAAGGTGGTCACGCGCGCCGAGCCGAGCATCGCCTGCAGGGTCTGCCCGATCGCCTGTTCGGTCACGCCGAGGTCCGAGGCCTTGGCCTGGTCGACGATGACGTGGACCTGCGGTCGCGTTTCCTTGTAGTCGGCGTCGGCGCCGTACAGGCCGGGGTTCTCGTCCATGCGCGCGAGCAGCCGGTCGCGCCACTTCAGCAGTTGCGAATACTCCGGGCCCTCCAGCACCACCTGCAGCGGCTGGCCGCCGCTGCGCACCAGGCCCTGGCGGGTCTGCGGGATCGCGCGCACGCCCGGGATCGCGGCGAGGTCCTTGCGCACCTGGCCGACCACGTCGTCGGTGCTGACGGTGCGCTCGTCCCACGGC
>JBQCFN010000172.1:0-6450 GCA_051959035.1 Lysobacteraceae bacterium
AACTGGTCTTGAGCGTGGCCTGGGCGAGGGCGAGCTGGTTGGCGCGGTCCTCGTCGCCGAGCGCCTTGTCCGGCTTGCCGTCGTGGTCGCTGTCGATCATGACCTTCTGCTTGCCCTGCAGCAGCGCGATGTTGTCGCGCGCGGTGGCGCAGGCCGGGTTCTCCGCGGGCGCGGTGGCGGCCGGCTGCTGCGGGTCGCGCGTGCGCACGTCGTGGGCTTCGTAGCTGCCCTTGGGCGGCGGGGTGGCGCTGTAGTGGGTCACGCCCTGGGCGTCCTTCCAGCGGTAGACCTGGTCCGTGGCGTGGGCGGTGCCGAGCACCAGCAGCGTGGCGAGGACGAGCGTGGCAACCGGGCGCATGGGCGTTCTCCGTGGCGACCCGGGGATTGCAGCACCGGCCCGGGGCCCGCGCAAGCCGACGCGGTCACGTCCGGGCCGCCGGGCGCGCGGGGCGCGGGCTACACTGGCGGCATGGACGCTTCTCGCCCCGACGCGGGCCCGACGCCCGCCAGGACGCCCGCGCGTCCGCGCGGCATCTACCTGCTGCCCAACCTGTTCACCACCGGCGGCCTGTTCGGCGGCTTCTTCGCCATCATCGCCGCCTCGCAGGGCCGTTTCGGCGCCGCCTGCGTGGCGATCTTCGTCGCCGCCGTCCTCGACGGCATCGACGGCCGCGTGGCCCGCCTGACCAACACCCAGAGCGAGTTCGGCGTGCAGTACGACTCGCTCGCCGACCTCGTCAGCTTCGGCATGGCGCCGGCGCTGGTGATGTATTACTGGGCGCTGTCGGCGCTGCGGCTGGACGGCGTCACCGCCGGCAAGGTCGGCTGGCTGACCGCCTTCCTGTACGCCGCCTGCGCGGCGCTGCGGCTGGCGCGCTTCAACAGCCAGGTCGCGCAGGTCGACAAGCGCTGGTTCATCGGCCTCGCCAGCCCGGCCGCGGCCGGGTTGATGGCGAGCTTCGTGTGGACCTGCAGCGACCTCGGCCTGGACGGCGCGCGCCTGCGCCATGCCGCGGTCGCGGTGACGATCTGCGCCGCGCTGCTGATGGTCAGCCGGCTGCGCTACAACAGCTTCAAGGGCGCGCGCGGGCCGCGCGGGGAACGGGTGCCGTTCTTCGCGATCGTGCTGGCGCTGGCGGTGCTGATCGCGCTGGTGATCGATCCGCCGAAGGTGCTGCTGGCGGCAGCCGTGCTGTACGCGCTGTCGGGGCCACTGGGCTGGTTGTGGCGGCGCCGCGGCGGCGCGGAGGCCTGAGCATGTGGGATGCGTTCCAGCGCGAGGCGCTCGAGGCGATGGGCCACGTCGTCCATGCGCCGCGCGTGCCGTCGCCGGCCGCGCCGGCGACTTCCACGGCCGCCACCGCCGGGCCCGGGGCGCCGGTGCCGCGCGGCCTGCTGCAGGCGCTCGCGCGCGCCGCCGGCGTGCGTCCCGAGGCGCTGCCGCCGCTGCCGCCGCTGGCGCAGCTGCGCACGCCGGCGGGCAAGCGCGCGCTGTGGCCAACGTTGCGCGCGCTGCGCCGGGACGCGCGATGAATGCCAATCCGCTGCCCGCGCCGCTGCCCGCCAGCCTGCGCCCGATGCGCGAGACCGACCTCGACGCGGTGATGGCGATCGAGCAGCGCGCCTACGCCTTCCCGTGGACGCGCGGCATCTTCCGCGACTGCCTGCGCGCCGACTATCCGGCTTGGGTGCTCGAGCGCGACCGCGCGCTGATCGGCTACGGCGTGCTCAGCGTGGCGGCCGACGAGGCGCACGTGCTGAACGTGTGCGCGGCGCCGGAAGTGCAGGGGCAGGGCCACGGCCGGCGCATGCTGCGCGCGCTGCTGCAGGTGGCGCGCGGCCGCGGCGCGCGGCGGGTGTTCCTCGAGGTGCGGCCGTCCAACCGCAACGCGATCGCGCTGTACCACGCCGAGGGCTTCAACGAGATCGGCCGCCGGCCGCGCTACTACCCGGCCGTCGACGGGCGCGAGGATGCGATCGTGATGGCGATGGAACTGCTGCCGCCGGCCGACCAGATCTGACCCGGCCTCGGCCGCGTGCCGTCGCCTTGCGGGAGCGGCTTCCAGCCGCGGGCTTTGGGGGCTCCTGCAGGAGCAGCTGACAGCCGCGGGCTTTTCGCCTGCCCCTGCGCCGGCAATCCGCGACCCGGACACCCCGCCCGGGATTGCGCGCGCGTGCAGTGGGACCAACGGCTCGCGGCTGCAAGGCCGCTCCTGCAGCGTGCGCGCCTGCAGCGATGGCGCGCTGGTGCTCCCGTGGCGCGCTACAGGCGCGCGCGCTGCGCGGCGAGCCCGTCGCGCTGGCTCGTCCAGTCGGCCAGGCGCTGGCGCTCCTGCTCGACCACCGCGGCCGGCGCGTTCCGCACGAAGGTCTCGCTGGCCAGCTTGTTGCGGCACTTGGCGATTTCGCCTTCGACCCGCTTGAGTTCCTTGTCCAGGCGCGCGCGCTCGGCGTCGAGGTCGACCAGCCCCTCCAGCGGCACGAACAGGCGCAGCTCGCCGACCACGCCGGCCGCGGCCGGTGGCGGGTCGCCGGCGATCGCGTCGATGCGCTGAAGGCGGTTGAGGAACTGCAGCTGCGCCGCGAAGCGCGCGATGCGCGCGGCGTCGTCGGCGTCGCCGCCCTGCCACAGCAGCACGACCTGTTTCGACGGCGCCACGTTGAGCTCGCTGCGGATGCGGCGCAGGGTCGAGACCATCGCCTGCAGCCATTCGACGTCGGCCTCGGCGCGGGCGAAGTCGCCGGCGACGTCCCCGGCCTGCGGGTAGGGCCGCAGCATGATCGTCGCCTCGTCGATGCCCAGCCGCGGCGCGACCTGCCGCCACAGTTCCTCGGTCACGAACGGGATGAGCGGGTGCAGCAGGCACAGCAGGCGCTCGAGCACGTACAGCAGGGTGTGGCGGGTGCTGGCCGCGGCGTTGGTGTCGTCGCCGCCCAGCGCGGGCTTGGCCAGCTCGACGAACCAGTCGCAGAACGCGTTCCAGGCGAACTCGTACAGCGCCTGCGCGAGCAGGTCGAAGCGATAGGCGGCGAAGTGCTCCTGCGCCTGCGCGCTGACCGCGGCGAGGCGCGCGAGGATCCAGCGCTCGGCGTCGGTGCGCGGTTCCGGCGCGCCGGCGAAGGCCGCGCCTTCGGTGTTCATCAGCACGAAGCGGGTCGCGTTCCACAGCTTGTTGCAGAAGTTCTTGTAGCCCTCGGCGCGGCCGAGGTCGAACTTGATGTCGCGTCCCGGGCCGGCCAGCGCGGCCATGGTGAAGCGCAGCGGGTCGGCCCCGTGCGCGGCGATGCCGTCGGGGAATTCCTTGCGGGTGGCCTTCTCGATCTTCGGCGCGTCCTGCGGCTTCATCAGCCCGGTGGTGCGCTTGGCCACGAGCGCGTCGGCGTCGATGCCGTCGATGATGTCCAGCGGATCGAGCACGTTGCCTTTCGACTTCGACATCTTCTGGCCGTGCGCGTCGCGCACCAGGCCGGTGATGTAGACGTCGCGGAACGGCACCTCGCCGGCGAAGTGGTCGGTCGCCATGATCATGCGCGCGACCCAGAAGAAGATGATGTCGAAGCCGGTGACCAGCACGCTCGACGGCACGTAGCGGTCGTAGCCGCGCTCGCGCATGCGCGCCTCGTCCGGCCAGCCCATCGTGCTGATCGGCCACAGCGCGGAGGAGAACCAGGTCTCCAGCACGTCGGCGTCCTGGCGCAGGGCGACGTCGGCGCCGAGCCCGTGGCGCGCGCGCGCGTCGGCCTCGTCGCGGCCGACGTAGGCGTTGCCGGCGTCGTCGTACCACGCCGGGATGCGGTGGCCCCACCACAGCTGGCGCGAGATGCACCAGTCCTGGATGTTCTCCATCCAGTGGCGGTAGGTGTTGATCCAGTTCGGCGGGACGAAGCGGATCGCGCCGTTCTCCACCAGTTCCAGCCCGCGCGCTGCGAGCCCGTCCATCTTCACGAACCACTGGTCGGTCAGGTACGGCTCGATCACCTGGCCGGTGCGGTCGCCACGCGGCACCTGCAGCTTGTGCGGCTTCGCCTCGACCAGCAGGCCCTGCGCCTCGAGGTCGGCGAGCACGGCCTTGCGCGCGTCGTAGCGGTCCAGGCCGTGGTAGGCCGCCGGGATGTTGAGCAGGGCGTTGGCGTCGGGCACGGCGTGCTCGGCGCCGTCGCCGGCGCGGCGTCCGACCACCTGCGCGCCGGGGGTGAAGATGTTGACCAGGCCGCGGTTGGGCAGCGCGTCGAACACGCCGCCATTCACGTGCCGCTGCCACACCGCGTAGTCGTTGAAGTCGTGCGCGGGGGTGACCTTGACCACGCCGGTGCCGAACGCGCGGTCGACGTAGGCGTCGGCGATCACCGGGATCTCGCGCCCGGTCAGCGGCAGGCGCACGGCCTTGCCGACCAGGTGCGCGTAGCGCGCGTCCTCCGGGTGCACCATCACCGCGGCGTCGCCGAGCATGGTTTCCGGGCGGGTGGTGGCGACGACCAGGTAGTCGCGCGTCTCGCGCAGCGTTTCGTTGCCGTCGGCGTCGCGCTCGACGTGCTCGTAGGTGCCGCCGTCCGCGAGCGGATAGCGGATCGACCACAGAAAGCCGTCCTCCTCCTCGCTCGCCACCTCGAGGTCGGAGATCGCGGTCTTCAGCACCGGGTCCCAGTTGACCAGGCGCTGGCCGCGGTAGATGAGCCCTTCCCCATGCAGGCGCACGAACGCCTCGACCACCGCCTCGGCCGCCATCGGATCCATGGTGAACACGCTGCGCGACCAGTCGCCCGACGCGCCGAGCCGGCGCATCTGCCGCTCGATGGTCCCGCCCGACTGCTGCTTCCACTCCCACACGCGTTCGATGAAGCCGTCGCGGCCGAGCGAATCGCGGGTTTCGCCCTTTCCATCTCGCGCGAGGTTGCGCGCGACCACCATCTCGGTGGCGATGCCGGCGTGGTCGGTGCCCATCTGCCACAGGGCGTCGTAGCCGCGCATGCGGTGGTAGCGGATGAGCGCGTCCTGCAGGGTGTGCTGGAACGCGTGGCCCATGTGCAGGGTGCCGGTGACGTTCGGCGGCGGCAGCAGGATGACGTAGGGCTTGCCCTCGCCGCGCGGCCGGAAGCAGCCGCTGCGTTCCCATTCCTCGTAGAGGCGGGCTTCGAATTGCGAGGGGTCGTAGCTGGGGGCGAGGGCGGTCATCGGTGCGGGTGTGTCGGTCGATGCGGGATGGGCGCCGTCCCGGCGCGGCGAAGGCGGCGATGGCGGCCGCGCGCGCGACGCTGTATCCCGGGCTTCCCGCGGGCGGGAAGGAGGCGTGTCACATGTCGTGCTTGTTCAGGTCGAAGCCGCGCGCCTGGTACTGCTTCCAGCGCGCGCGCAGCGGGCCGCGCGCCGACTCGTCGGCCGGCACCACTTCCAGCACCCGCTCGAAGCCGCCCTCGACGGGCGCGTCGCGCAGGTTGATCACGAGCGGGCGCAGCGGGGCGTCGACCTCCGGCGGCGCGATCAGCACCTGCGCCTCGTCCTCCTCGATGTCGGCGCCGGCGACCTGGTGCGGGATGAAGACGTCGTCGCCCATGTCCCACAGCAGGTCGTCCAGGGCCTCCGCCTGCGCCTGGTCGCGCGCCAGCACCAGCGTCCACTGGCCGGCGTCGCAGGCCTTGCGCGCCAGCTCGCAGACCAGCCGCAACGGCTGCTCGCGGAAGCGCGGCTTGGCGATCAGGTAGAAGTCGGCGCGGGGCATGGTCCGGGCGGTGCGCGCGGCGTCGTCCTTCGCGTGCTCAGTGGGTGGTGGCGCGGTCGAGCAGCCACTGCGACAGCAGGCCGACCGGGCGACCGGTGGCCATGCCGCGCTTGCCGTCCTCGTTGGCGACGCCGGCGATGTCCAGGTGGGCCCAGCGCTGGCCTTCCGTGAAGCGGGCCAGGAAGCAGCCGGCGGTGATCGCGCCGGCCCAGCGGCCGCCGATGTTGTAGACGTCGGCGAAGGTGGAATCCAGCAGCGACTGGTATTCGTCCCACAGCGGCAGGCGCCAGGCGCGGTCGAAGGTGGTCTCGCCCGCGGCCAGCAACTCGGCCGACAGGTCGTCGTGCTTGCTCATCAGGCCGGTGGCGTACTTGCCCAGCGCGACCACGCAGGCGCCGGTGAGGGTGGCGACGTCGAGCAGCGCCTGCGGCTCGAAGCGCTGCGCGTAGGTGAGCGCGTCGCACAGGATCAAGCGGCCCTCGGCGTCGGTGTCGGCAACCTCGATCGTCATGCCGTTGTAGGCCGTCAGGATGTCCCCGGGCTTGAAGGCGTCGCCGCTCGGCATGTTCTCGGCCATCGGCAGCAGCCCCACCAGGTTGACGGCCAGCTTGCGCTCGGCCGCCGCGCGCAGCGTGCCCATGACGGTCGCCGCGCCGTGCATGTCGGTCTTCATCTCCTCCATTCCGGCGCGCGGCTTGATGCAGATGCCGCCCGTGTCGAAGGTGATGCCCTT
>JBQCFN010000173.1:0-7318 GCA_051959035.1 Lysobacteraceae bacterium
CATCGCCGAGGGCGATCCGCACCTCGCGCGCGGCGACCTGCGCTTCGAGCCGCCGGCGGCGCTCGCGTCCGGCGCCGACGGGCTGGATGCGATCCGCCGCATCGTCGAAGGCGCGCCCGCGCACCTGCACGCCGGCGGCTGGCTGCTGCTCGAGCATGGCCACGACCAGGGCGACGCCGTGCGCGCGCTGCTGCGCGCGGCGGGCTTCAGCGACGTGGCGACGCGGCAGGACCTGGAAGCGCGCGACCGCGTGACGCTCGGGCGCGCCTGACCGGCACCGGTCGCGGCGCGGACGAGCGGTCGCGGCGCGCACGCTAGAATCCGCGTTCCCCCGCCGCGGAACCCGCCATGCGCACCCTCTACCCCGAGATCGAGCCCTTCGACAGCGGCACCCTGCGCGTCGACGAGCGCCACGCGCTGTACTACGAGCAGTGCGGCAATCCGCGGGGCAAGCCGGTGGTGCTGCTGCACGGCGGCCCGGGCGCGGGCTGCAGCGCGAAGATGCGGCGCTTCCACGATCCGGCGAAGTACCGCATCGTGCTGTTCGACCAGCGCGGCAGCGGCCGCTCGACGCCGCACGCGGACCTCGTCGACAACACCACCTGGCACCTGGTCGCCGACATCGAGCAGCTGCGCGCGAAGCTCGGCATCGACCGCTGGCAGGTGTTCGGCGGCAGCTGGGGCTCGACCCTCGCGCTGGCCTACGCGGAAGCGCACCCGGAGCGGGTCGCCGAGCTCGTGCTGCGCGGCATCTTCATGCTGCGGCGCTGGGAGCTGGAATGGTTCTACCAGGAAGGCGCGTCGCGGCTGTTCCCGGAGGCATGGGAGCACTACCTCGCGGCGATCCCGCCGGTGGAGCGCCACGACCTGATCAGTGCGTTCCACCGCCGCCTCACCTCGCCGGACCCCGCCACGCGGCTGGCCGCGGCGCGCGCGTGGAGCGTGTGGGAAGGCGCGACCAGCTTCCTGCACATGGACCCGGACTTCGTCGCCGGACACGAGGATCCGGCGTTCGCGCTCGCCTTCGCGCGGATCGAGAACCACTACTTCGCCAACGGTGGCTTCTTCGAGGTCGAGGACCAGCTGCTGCGCGACGCCCACCGGATCGCCGACATCCCCGGCGTGATCGTCCACGGCCGCTACGACGTGGTCTGCCCGATCCAGAACGCCTGGGACCTGCACAAGGCCTGGCCGAAGGCGCAGCTCATGGTGTCGCCGGCATCGGGCCACTCGGCCTTCGAGGCCGAGAACATCGACGCGCTGGTGCGCGCGACGGATGCCTTCGCCGCGGGATGAGCGCGGGTTGAGCCCGGTCAAGGCAGCGCCGCGCGGCGGGACCCAGCATGGATGTCATGCGGCGTTCGCGCACGCCGCGCTACCTTCCGCCGCCGAGGAGACGACCATGCGCAAGTTCCGCCGCCCACTCGCCCTGCTGCTGCTCGCCTGCGCCTTCGCCGCCGGCGCCAGGGTGAAGGCCGGCCAGCCGGCGCCGGCGATCGAGGCGGCCACCTGGGACGGCGGCCACTTCTCGCTCGCGGCCGAGCGCGGCCACGTGGTGATCGTGCATTTCTGGGCGTCGTGGTGCACGCCGTGCCGGCTGGAGATGCCGATCCTGGATGCGTACTACCGCCAGCACCGCGGCGCCGTCGACGTGCTGGCGATCAACATGGACGACGCCGACGCGATGGCCGAGGCGCACGCGGCGATGCAGGGCTTCGCCTTCCCCGCGGCCAGCTATGCGGACGCGCATGCGGATGGCTGGGGGCGCATCTGGCGGCTGCCGCTGACCTTCGTGGTCGACCGCGACGGCGTGCTGCGCCGCGACGCCTTCACCGCCGCGCCCACGGTGGACGCGGCGGTGCTGGAGGCCGAGGTGACGCCGCTGCTCGCGCACTGAAGCGGGCGCGTTGGCGCCGCCCAGCGCACGCTCAGAAGTCGTAGCGCGCGCCGATCGAGGTCGTGTAGCGCGGCGCCAGCTGGATGCCGTTGACGCGCTGGTACAGCGGTACCTGCACGTAACCGAACAGGTGCAGCTTGTCGGTGACCTTCACCGTCACCCCCGGCGACAGGTCGAGCAGGGTGCCGCCGCTGTTGTCGGTGTCGGCGTCCATGCCCGTGTCGCGCCGGCTCACCCGCCCGTTGAGCTGCAGCTCCGGCACCACGCGCGCGTTGGCGACGTAGCGCACGCCGGCGTTGAGGTTGAGCGCGGGGCCGGGCCGAAACCCGTCGCGCGAGCCGAGCGCGACTTCCGCCAGGCCCTGCACGAACCAGTCCCAGTCCTGGTTCATGGGGCCGAAGCGGTAGGCGCCGAGCAGCAGGTCGGTGGTGCCGGTGCCGGGCTGCAGGCCGCGGTCGAGCGGTTCGCCGGCTTCCGGGCCGCTGGCGAAGCGCACGTCGTGGCTGCCGGTCGGCAGCTTCAGCCCGAACTGGAGGCCAACGTTGTGCTCGGGCGTGAAGCCCTGCCAGCGCACCAGCACGCGCGCGTCGCCGAAGCTGGACGAATGCGACTTCGCCAGTGCGGTCTCGCCTTCGGGATACGTCGCATGGTCGCGGTCGACGTAAGGCAGGGCGACGTTGACGCCCCAGTCGCCGCCCGAGCTGTAGTCGATGCCGAGCGTGGTGTAGCGGTTGAGCGTGCCCTTCTCGAGCTCGAAGTCCTGCGGCAGCGGATAGTCGCCACGGTCGAGCGCGTCGGTGCCGCTGCGCAGCTGCGACTGGTTGAGGAAGTCATGGCGCAGGTCGACGCGGAAGCCCGCGGTGGTGGCGAAGCCCTGGCTGTCCCAGCCGGTGCTGAGCGTGCAGCCGCAGCTGGAGCAGGCCCGCGCGGCAGGGGCGGCGAACAGGAGCGGCGCGAGCGCGAGCGGCGCCAGCGCGAGGGGGCGGAAGAATCGGTTCATGGCGGATAGCGTCCTCGACGCGGCGATCGTCGTCGCCGCGTGCGTGTGCAAAGGTCGGGATGGCGCCGACAGGTGGCGCCCGCGTCACGGGTCAGGCGCGCGCCGGCGGCCCGCGCGAGCCGAGCGCGCCGGGCGGCAGTGCCGGCCGCGACGGTGAGGGCCAGGATCGCGGCGCGATGTCCGGCAGCGACGCTGGCCACGCCAGCGCCGCCGCCACCGCCGGCATGGTTGCGCCCAGCAGCGTGCAGTAGGCGCAGTCCTCGCCGTGCGGGTGCGCCGGCTGCCGGGATGGCGCCGCGTGCGGGTGCGCGCCGTGCCCGGTCGCGTGCGCCATTCCCGCCATCGCATGCGCGGGCATGGCGGCGGCGTGCGGGGAGGGCGTCCCGCCCGCCAGCCGGCCCACGGTCGGTATCGACGCGAGCAGCAGCATCGCCACGAGGGCGAAGCGGCCGAACAGGCGGTGGCAGCGACGGGTCACGGGCACGGGGCGGTGGTCGGGACGGCGACAGGATGCGCTGCCGCGGTGGCGAGGGACTTGAGCCGGATCAGGTGGAGGCGGGATTTTCCGCCATCGGCGGTGGGCGGCGCGTGGCGGGCGTGCCATCCGGCTCGCGGTCGGCCAGCCACAGGCCGGCCCACAGCTTGGCGTCCAGCGCGTAGCCTTCGGCCGCCTTGCCGGCCAGCCACGCCGCCGCCTGCGCGCGCGGCACCGCGTGCACGACGATGTCCTCGGTCGCGTCGCCGCCGCCTTCGCCGGTCCTGCGCAGGCCGGTCGCGCGCACGAAGGCGATGCGCTCGCTGGTGAGTCCCGCCGAGGTCGGCCCGACCAGCAGCACGTCGGCGTGCCCGGCGCGCCAGCCGGTTTCCTCTTCCAGTTCGCGTATCGCCGACTGCTCGATCGATTCGCCCGCGTCGATGTCGCCGACCAGGCCCGCCGGCATCTCGATCGTCTTCCGTCCGAGCGGGATGCGGAACTGCTCGACGAACAGGAGTTCGTCGGTTGGCGTCACCGCGACGATGATCGCGGCGAGGCCGCCGGCGTGCGTGCGCTCGACGTATTCCCAGTGCCCCTGCACGACCATGCGCAGGTAGCGTCCTTCGTACACGACCTTGCGTGCGTCCATGCGCGGCGATGCTAGCCGGCGGCCGTGACGGCCACGCCAAGCCCGGCCGCCTCGTGCAGGCGGCGGCGGGTGAGCGGGCCGAAGCGCAGCGCATCGCACAGCGCCGACAGGCCGGCGGCGTCCACCGTCGCGCGGGCGAAACCGTCCTGCGGCAGCGGCGCGTCCAGGGCGATCGTGGTCAGCCGCCGCCACAGCAGCACGCGCTCGCGCTCCTCGCGCAGGCGCGCGGCGATGCCGGCCGCGCCGCGGATGCGCAGGAAGGCGACTTCGTCCACCCGTGCCAGCAACGCGTCGAGGCTGCCGAAATGCGCCAGCAGTTGCGCCGCGGTCTTGGCGCCGATGCCGCGCACGCCAGGGATGTTGTCGATGGCGTCGCCGGTCAGCGCGAGGTAGTCGGCGATCTGGTGCGCGTGCACGCCGTGGCGCGCCTTGACCCCGGCGCTGCCCCAGCGCTGCCCGCGCGCGAAGTCCCACTGCTCGTCGTGGTCGCCGAGCAGCTGCGACAGGTCCTTGTCGGCGGAGACGATCACCCCGCGCAGGCCGCGTGCGCGGCCGTGGTGCAGCGCGCTGCCGATCAGGTCGTCGGCCTCGTAGTCGGTGTGCGCCAGCACGGCGAGGCCGAGCGCCGCGCACAGCGCCTTGCAGTGCGCGAACTGGCGCTTGAGCTCCTCCGGCGCCGGTTCGCGGTTGGCCTTGTAGGCCGGGTACAGCGCGTTGCGGAAGCAGCTGTCGAGCGCCTCGTCGAAGGCGATCGCGATCTGCCGCGGGCGCTCGCGCTCGAGCAGCTCGAGCAGGAAGCGCGCGAAGCCGTGCACGGCGTTGGTCGGCCAGCCGTCGGCGTCGCGGAACTCGTCCGGCATCGAATGCCAGGCGCGGAACACGTACAGGCTGGCGTCGACCAGGTGCAGCGCGGGACGGGCGGCGTGGTTGCCGTCGCTCATGCCGGCGGCGTCCAGTCCTGCAACAGCGCGCGCGGGTCGGGGCGATCGCGCTCCGGCGCCTCCAGCTTGGGCGTGCCGACGTGGATGAAGCCGGCGATGCGCTCGTCGTCGTGCAGGCCGAGCAGGCGCAGCGCCTCCGGATCGTAGGCGGGCCAGCCGGTCAGCCACTGCGCGCCGAAGCCGCAGCCCTGCGCCGCCTGCAGCAGCGCGAAGCATGCGCAGGATGCGGCGGAAAAGCGCTCGGATTCCGGAATCTTGTCGTCGGGTCCGAGCCGCGCGATGACCGCCAGCACCAGCGGCGCGTGGGCGAAGCGCTGGCGGTCCTTCTCGACCGCTGCCTGCGCCGCGTGCGGATCGCGCGCGAGCGCCAGCGCGGCCAGGCGTTCGCCGAGCGCGAGGCGCGCATCGCCGGCGATGCGCAGGAACCGGAACGGCACGCGCCTGCCGTGGTCGGGCACGCGCACCGCCGATCGCAGCATGCGCAGCAGCGTCGCGTCGTCGGGCCCGGGCGGGCCGAGCTGCCTGGCGGGAACCGAACGGCGGGCGTCGAGGCAGGCGAGCAGCCCGCTCATCGGCGGTCCCGCGGCGGGAGTGGGAGTGGCATCACAGAATCCGAAACAGCCGGTGGACGGCCTGCATGGTGCCACTATGCTCCAGCCAAAGGCGATCGGCACCCCCGAGCCGGTCGCGGGGAGGTCCCGTGTCCAGCCTGACTCCTGGCTTGTCGTCCCCGGCCGCAACCGATCCCCTGCGGTTGCTCGAAGACCTGCGCCGCATCGCCGTGGAGCAGCTCGGTGCCGTGCCCGGCTGCCTGTACCGCCCGATCGAGGAGCAGCTGCACGACGCGCTGCGCCAGGGCGGCTCCAGCGCGCACCGGCGCGACCTCATGACCGTGCTCGCGCTGCGCCAGCGCGGCGCCAGCTACGTCATGCGCTACCGCGAGCTGATCGCGCGCAGCTTCGAGGATTTCCGCGGGCGCGTCTCGCTCTCGCGGCCCGGCCTGCCGCTGGGGCTGGTGCGCGAGAACGAACTCGACTTCCATCTCGCCGGCCAGCGCCTGGCCGAATCGATCGGCCGCCAGTACCAGCGCCCGCTGGACATGCTGGACCTCGGCTTCGAAGGCCTGGCGCGCTCGCTCAACGCGCCGCCGACCAGCAACCCGGTCGGCGCGGCGCGCCTTGCGGGCGCGTTCCTGCAGACCTTCCGCGACGCCGACATCTCCGAGACCCTGCAGCCGCTGCTGTTCCGCCAGTACGAGATCGAACTCGGCAAGGTGCTCGGCACGCTGTACGCGCGGATGAGCGCGCAGTTGGCCGCGGGCGGCTTCCAGGGCGAGGTGCGCCGCGAGGCCGCGCTCGCCGCCGCGGCGGCGCCGACGGCGGTCGAGCCGGCCGCTGCGGTGGTTCCCGTCGCGTCGGCGGCGCCCGCGCACGCGCGCGAGTCCGCGCCGACCGACCTGTTCCGGGTTTCGGCCGAAGCGCGCGTCCAGCACCAGCGCCTGCGCGACACCCTGCACGCCTGGCGCGCGGGCCGCATCGCGCCGTCCAGCGCGCACCCGCATGCGCGCGAGCTGCGCCCGCGCGAGCTCGACACCGTCGCCTCGCTTTTGCAGGACGAAGGCGCGCGCCACTTCGAGGCGGCGTTGTCCGGCGTGGGCGAGCTGCCGCTGGCGATCCGCCGCCAGATCGACGACGGCGCCCGCCGGCTCGGCATGGATCCCGAGGGCATCCGCCTGGGCGAGCAGCAGGAGGACGCGATCGACCTCGTCGGCCTGATGTTCGAGTCGCTGGTGCACAGCCACGCGCTGGTCGCGCAGGCGCACCGCCTGTACGCGCGCCTGGTGATGCCGTTCGTGCGCGTCGCGCTCGGCGACGAGAACCTGTTCGTGCGTCCCGACCACCCCGCGCGCCGCCTGCTCGACGCGCTCACCCTCAGCTGCGAGAGCAACGACGGTGCCTCGCCGCAGGACCGCGAGCTGCTGCAGAGCGCCAGCCGCGCGGTGGAGCGGGTGGTCGCCGAGTTCAACGAGGACCTGGCGATCTTCGAGCTGGCCGCGAACGAACTCAACGACCTGCTGCAGCAGCAGCGTCGCCGCGCGGAAATCGTCGAGCGCCGCTCGCTGGAAACCGTGCACGGCCGCGAGCGCCTGCTGCAGGCACGCCTGCAGGCCGCCGCCGCGCTCGGCCAGCGCATCGGCGCGCAGCCCTTGACCGACACCGTCGCCGACTTCCTCGAGCAGCACTGGCAGCACCACGTGGTCCAGGTGGGCCTGCGCGAGGGCACCGGCTCGCCGGCCTGGCAGCGGGCGATGGACATGGCCGACGAGCTCGTCGCGGTCGACGCCGCCGCCGCGCGC
>JBQCFN010000174.1:0-6789 GCA_051959035.1 Lysobacteraceae bacterium
CTCGACGCGCGCATGGCGCAGTTCGGGCTCGATCCGGCGCACTACCAGTGGTACCGCGACTTCCGCCGCTACGGCACGGTGCCGCACGCGGGCTTCGGCCTCGGCTTCGAACGGCTGGTGGTGTACGTGAGCGGGCTGTCCAACATCCGCGACGCGATCCCCTACCCGCGCGCGCCGGGCCACGCCGAGTTCTGAGATGGCGCTGGCTTCCCGCACGCGCCTGCATCCCCACGGACCGGTCGCCACCGGATGATCCTGTTCCTCGCCCTCTGCTTCGTCGCCATGGCCATCGCCGGCGCGAGCGCGTTCGTGATCTTCTGGCCGCTGGCGCTGGTGCACGTGCGCGACCGCCAGCCCGGCATCGCCGCCGAGCTCGGTCCCGGCGCGTTCCTCAAGCCGTCGGCGCTGGCCTGGCTGCTGCGCGGCGGCTACCGCGCGGTCCACGATCCCTCGCTCAGCGGGCTGGCCACGCCGGCGCGGATCTCGCTGATCGTCATCCTGTCCGGGCTGTCGCTGGCCGGACTGCTCTGGCTGCTGTCGCTGGTGGTGCCCGCATGAACGACGAACGCATGGACGGCGAAGGCACCCGCGACGAATGGTGGCTGGCGACGATCGGCCGCACGGTGGTGTGGGCGCGCCTGCGCGTGCTCGATGCCGGCACCGCCGAAGTGTTCGACAGCGACGGCGCCACCCTGCCCTACGACAGCGAGGACAGCGCGCGCGCCGCGCTGCTGGACGCCGAATTCGTGTCCTTCGACGGCCTCGACGCGGACGACGCCGGGGCGCGCGGCTTGTCCCTCGATGAACTGCAGCCGCCGCAGGCCGACGACGACGCGGCGCTGCGCGCGCTGATGGTCCGGCGGTTCCCGCCACGCTGACACCCAACGGAGGCTTCGCATGGACCTCGACCTCACCGGCCGCCACGCCCTCGTGTGCGGCGCCTCCGAAGGCATCGGCCGCGCCACCGCGCATGAACTCGCGCTGCTCGGGGCCGACGTCACCGTGCTCGCCCGCCGCGAGGAGGTGCTGCGCGGGATCGCCGCCGGCCTGCCCCGCCGCGACGGGCAGCGGCACGGCTTCATCGCGGCCGACGTCGGGCAGACCGAACGCCTGCGCGCGCAGGCGGAGGCGCTCGCCGCCGGCCATCCGGTGCACATCCTGGTCAACAACACCGGCGGCCCGCCGCCGGGGCCGGTGCACGCGGCGCAGATCCCGGCGTTCCTCGACGCGTTCAACAAGCACTTGGTCGCCAACCACGCGCTCGCGCAGGCGCTGCTGCCCGGCATGCGCGCGGCCGGCTGGGGCCGCATCGTCAACGTCATCTCGACCTCGGTGCGCGAACCGATCGAAGGCCTGGGCGTGTCCAACACCATCCGCGGCGCCGTCGCGAGCTGGTCGAAGACGCTGTCGCGCGAGGTGGCGCCATTCGGCATCACCGTCAACAACGTGCTGCCCGGCTTCACCGACACCGGCCGGATCGCGCAACTGGTGCGCGACCGGGCGAAGGCGACGGGCAGGACCGAGGACGAGATCGCGGCCGGAATGCGCGCGGTGGTGCCCGCCGGCCGCTTCGCCCGCCCGGACGAGCCGGCCGGCGTGATCGCCTTCCTCTGCACCCCCGCGGCGGACTACATTAACGGCGTCAACCTGCCGGTTGACGGGGGGCGCATGCACGCGCTGTGACACACCCGGGGCCGGGGAGCCTGCGATGTCCGCGAACGTCAAGATGTTCCAGCGCGATGCCGATCGCGTGCCCTACGCCGCCCAGCTGATGGTCGTGCGCGGCATGCAGGCCTGGTTCGCCGACCTCTACGACCTGTCCACCGGCGGCTGCGCGATCTTCCGCCCGGAGGACTGGACGGCCGACCTCGACGAATGCGTGCAGCTGTTCTTCCACCGCGGCCGCGGTGCCGCCACCTGCGTTCCGGCGCGCATCGCCCGCATCACGCCGAGCCTGGTCGGCCTCGAATACCACGACCCGCAGCCGGTCCCGCCCTGCGCTTGATGCTTCGGCCATTCGCGCCGCCGGGTTAAGCTTGGCGGATGCGATGGACGCACTGGATCGACGGTGAAGCCCGTGCGGCGGCGAATGGCCGCTGGCATCCCGTTTTCGATCCCGCCACCGGGCAGCCCCATGGCGAAGTCGCCGCCGGCGACGCCCGCGACGTCGACGCCGCGGTCGAGGCGGCGCGCAATGCCTTCCCCGCCTGGTCGTCGCTGCCCAACAGCGAGCGCGCCCGCTGGCTCGAGGCGCTGGCCGACGCACTGCAGGCGCGGCTGGAGGAGTTCGCGCAGGCCGAGTCGCGCGACGGCGGCAAGCCCATCCGCCTCGCGCGCGAGGTCGAGATCCCGCGCGCGGTGTCCAACCTGCGCTTCTTCGCCCACGCGGCGACCCAGTTCGCCAGCGAGTCGCACCACGGCCAGGCCGGCCTGAACTACACCTTGCGCCAGCCGCTCGGCGTGGTCGCCACGATCTCGCCGTGGAACCTGCCGCTGTACCTGTTCACCTGGAAGATCGCGCCGGCGCTCGCGGCCGGCAACACGGTGGTGGCCAAGCCGTCGGAAGTGACGCCGGCCACGGCGACGATGCTGGGCGCGCTCGCCGCGGAGATCGGCTTCCCGAAGGGCGTGCTCAACATCGTGCACGGACTCGGACCCGAGGTCGGCGAACCGCTGGTCGCGCATGCGCGCACCAAGGCCGTTTCCTTCACCGGCAGCACCGTCGTCGGCCGCCGCATCGCCGGCGTCGCCGGGCCAATGCTGAAGAAGGTCTCGCTGGAGCTGGGCGGCAAGAACCCGACCCTGGTGTTCGCCGACAGCGACTGGCGCGCCTCGCTGGACACCATCGTGCGCTCGGCCTTCCAGAACGCCGGCCAGATCTGCCTGTGCGGCTCGCGCATCCTCGTCGAGCGTTCGATCCACGGCGAGTTCCGCGACGCACTGCTCGCGCGCGTGCAGGCCCTGCGCGTGGGCGAGCCGTCCGATCCGGCCACCGACGTCGGCCCGCTGGTGTCGCAGGCGCACTTCGACAAGGTGGCCGCGGCGATCGAGCGCGCCCGCGCCGAGGGCGGCCGCGTGCTGTGCGGCGGCCATGCGCTCGAGCGGCCGGGCTGGTACGTCGCGCCCACGCTGATCGAAGGGCTCGGGCCCGATTGCGCGAGCAACCGCGAGGAAATCTTCGGCCCGGTCGCCACGCTGCAGGCCTTCGGCGACGAGGCCGAAGCGCTCGCGCTGGCCAACGCCTGCGACTACGGCCTGGCGGCGTCGGTGTGGACGCGCGACCTCGACCGCGCCCATCGCCTCGCCGCGACGCTGCAGGCCGGCATCGTCTGGATCAACTGCTGGCTCCTGCGCGACCTGCGCACGCCCTTCGGCGGCATGGGCCAGTCGGGCCTGGGCCGCGAGGGCGGCCTGGAGGCCATGCGCTTCTTCACCGAGGCGCGCAACGTCGGCATCGCCATCAGGGAGTACCACCGGCAATGAGCAACCTCAGCGAACTGCTGCGCAACAACCGCGACTGGGCGGACCAGGTCACCCACGAGGATCCGTCCTTCTTCCAGCGCCTGTCGCAGCAGCAGGCCCCCAAGTTCCTGTGGATCGGCTGTTCCGACTCGCGCGTGCCGGCCAACCAGATCCTCGGCCTCGCGCCGGGCGAGGTGTTCGTCCACCGCAACATCGCCAACGTGATGGTGCATACCGACCTCAACTGCCTGTCGGTCATCCAGTTCGCGGTCGACGTGCTCAAGGTCGAGCACATCCTGGTCGTGGGCCACTACGGCTGCGGCGGCGTGCACGCGGCGCTGCCCGGCGCGCGCGTCGGCCTGGCCGACAACTGGATCCGCCACGTCGGCGACGTCGCGCTCAAGCACGCGGCGCTGCTGGAGGGCATCGAGGGCGAGGCGCACCAGCACGATCGCCTGTGCGAGCTCAACGCGATCGAGCAGGCGGCCAACGTCTGCCTGACCACCATCGTGCAGGACGCGTGGGCGCGCGGGCAGCCGCTGGCGGTGCACGGCTGGGTGTACAGCCTGCTCGATGGCCGGGTGCGCGAGCTCGGCATGGACGTCGATGCGCCCGACGCCCTGCCGCGCGCCTACGACCATGCGCTGTCGCGCCTGCGCGGCGCCCGTGGAGCGAAGGCATGACCGGTTCCCTGCGCGATCCGCGGGCCGGCGCGGGCGCGGGCATCGACGCCGAGGGCGCCCCGCGCCCGGTCGGCCACTACCCGCACGCGCGCCGGGTCGGCAGCCTGCTGTTCCTGTCCGGCATCGGCCCGCGCGATCCGCGCACCAACACGATCCCGGGCAACGAGCTCTACGCCGACGGCCGCGTGCGCCGCTACGACATCGTGGCGCAGGCGCACGCGGTGTTCGCGAACGTGCGCAGCGTGCTGGAGGCCAGCGGTGCGCGCATCGAGGACCTGGTGGACGTCACCGTGTACCTCACCGACATGCTGCGCGACTTCCGCGCCTACAACCAGGTGTGGGCCGAATACTTCCCCGACCCCGCGACCGCGCCCTGCCGCACGACCGTCGGCATCACCGCGCTGCCCACGCCGATCGCGATCGAACTCAAGTGCACCGCCGTCCTGCCCGAGGGCAGGTAGGCAAGGGCAACCCGGCCAGGAGGCGAGGATGCTGCCAGACCCCATCAACCTGCAGGCGTGGATCGACGAGCACCGCCACCTGCTCAAGCCGCCGGTCGGCAACAAATGCATCCATGACGGCGACTACATCGTCATGGTCGTCGGCGGGCCCAACACGCGCACCGACTACCACTTCGAGGACGGCCCGGAACTGTTCTACCAGCTCGAGGGCGAGATGGTGCTGCGCATCCAGGAAGATCCGGGCACCGGAGCGCTCGCGCCGCGCGACATCCCGATCCGCGCCGGCGAACTGTTCTACCTGCCGCCGCGCGTGCCGCATTCGCCGCAGCGCATGCCGGGATCGGTGGGCCTGGTCGTCGAGCGCAGGCGCCTCGCCCACGAGGACGACGCGCTGATGTGGTTCTGCATCAACTGCAACCACAGGCTGTACGAGGAGTCCTTCCACCTGGTCGACATCGAGCAGGACTTCTTCCGCGTGTTCGAGCGCTTCTATCGCGATGACGCGCTGCGCACCTGCAAGGCCTGCGGCACGCTCAACCCGCGGCCGACCCGCTACGAGATGGCGTCCGGCTCGGAAGCGGACATCACCTGACCGCCATGCTGAAGATCGACGTCCACGCCCACTACCTGCCGCGCGACTGGCCCGACCTCGCCGCGAAATACGGCGACAACCGCTTCCCGGTGATCCACCACGGCGACGACGGCCGCCACCGCATCTACAAGGACGGCAAGTTCTTCCGCGAGATCTGGCCCAAGACCTGGGACCCGCGCATCCGCATCGAGGAATACGCGCGCTTCGGCGTGCAGGTGCAGGTGATCAGCACGGTGCCGGTGATGTTCAGCTACTGGGCCAGGCCGCACCACGCGCTGGCGCTGCACCAGGCGCTCAACGACCACATGGCCGAGGCCTGCGCGGAGTTCCCGCGCCACTACGCCGGCATCGGCACGGTGCCGCTGCAGTCGCCCTCGCTGGCGGTGCGCGAGCTGGAACGCTGCATGGACCAGCTCAACCTGCAGGGCGTGCAGATCGGCAGCCACATCGGCGACTGGAACCTCGACGCCCCGGAGCTGTTCGAGTTCTTCGAGGCGGCCAGCGAGCTCGGCGCGGCGATCCTGGTGCACCCGTGGGACATGATGGGCGCCGAGTCGATGCCCAAGTACTGGCTGCCGTGGCTGGTCGGCATGCCCGCCGAGCAGTCGCGCGCGGCCTGCTGCCTGGTGTTCGGCGGCGTGCTGGAGCGCCTGCCGAAGCTGCGCGTGTGCCTGGCGCACGGCGGCGGCAGCTTCCCCTACACCATCGGCCGGATCGAGCACGGCTTCAACATGCGGCCGGACCTCGTCGCCACCGACAACTTCCGCAACCCGCGCGAATACCTGATGCGGCTGTACTTCGATTCGTGGGTCGCCGACGCGCGTGCGTTGCATTACCTGATCGACACCTGCGGTGCCTCGCGGGTGATGCTCGGCACCGACTATCCGTTCCCGCTCGGGGAACAGGAGCCGGGCGCCGGCATCGCCGCGCTGGGCCTGGCGGAAGCCGAGCAGGCGCGGCTGTACCACGGCACCGCGCTGGAATGGCTCGGGCTGCCGGCCGCGCGCTTCCAGTGACGTCGCGACCATGGCCGGGATGGAAACGACCTTCGAGGGCGGCTGCGACTGCGGCGACGTGCGCTACCGCATGACCGACCGGCCGCTGTTCGTGCACTGCTGCCATTGCCGCTGGTGCCAGCGCGAGACCGGCTCCGCGTTCGTGCTCAACGCCATGATCGAAAGCGACCGGCTGCCCGCTGCTGGCGGGCACGCCGGAACTGGTCGACACGCCGTCGGCCAGCGGCGCGGGGCAACGGATCGCGCGCTGCCCGCGCTGCCGCATCGCGCTGTGGAGCCATTACGCGGGCAACGGGCCGCTGGTGGCGTTCGTGCGCGTCGGCACGCTCGACGACCCCGACGCCCTGCCGCCCGACATCCACATCTTCACCGCATCGAAGCAGCCCTGGGTGGTGATTCCGCCCGGCGCCAGGGCGGTGCCCGGATACTACGATCGCGACACCTGCTGGCCCGCCGCCAGCCTCGCCCGCCGCCGCGCCCTGCTGCCGCGCATCGAGGCCTGGCAGGCCGCGCGCCGCGCCGACTGAACCGATGGAAGCTGCGATGACCGAGTTGTACAGCGACGCCCACGCCCT
>JBQCFN010000175.1:0-4595 GCA_051959035.1 Lysobacteraceae bacterium
CGCAAGTTCCTGCGCGCCGAGCGCACCGAGCTCGGCCACATCGAGGATGGGCTGCGCTCGCGGGCGCTGGCGCGGCCGGACGTCGCGCTGCGCGTCTCGCACAACGCCAACCCCTCGCGGCGTTACCGCGGCGAGGGCGACGCCCGCTCGCCCGAGCGCCTGCACGAGACGCTCGGCGAGGAGTTCGCGCGGCAGGCGCTGCGGGTCGAGCACGCCGGCGCCGGCCTGCGCCTGCACGGCTGGATCGGGCAGCCCGCGTACAACCGTGCCAGTGCCGACCAGCAGTACCTCTACGTCAACGGCCGCTGCGTGCGCGACCGCAACGTCGCCCATGCGATCCGCCAGGCCTACAGCGACGTGCTGTTCCATGGCCGGCATCCGGCGTTCGTGCTGTTCCTCGAGCTGGATCCGCGCGGCGTCGACGTCAACGTGCATCCGGCCAAGCACGAGGTCCGGTTCCGCGACACGCGCCTGGTGCACGACTTCGTCTACCGCACGCTGCAGCAGGCGCTGGCGGAAACCCGCGCGGGGCAGGCGCCGCAGGTGCATCAGGCGGCCGCCGGCGCCGTGGCCGCGCCCGCGGCGCGCTGGCAGCCGCCGCAGGCGCCGCTGGGGCTGCGCGTGGACGAGGTGCGCGGCGCCTATGCCGCGCTCTACGGCGTGCACGCGCCGGCACCGGACCTGGCGCCGCCGCCTGCGCTGCCGGCCAACGACGACGCGACCCTGCCGCCGCTCGGCAACGCGATCGCCCAGCTGCACGGCATCTACATCCTCGCCGAAAGCGCCGACGGCCTGGTCGTGGTCGACATGCACGCCGCGCACGAGCGCATCGGCTACGAGAAGCTCAAGGCCGCGCACGACGGCGAGGGCGTGCGCGTGCAGCCGCTGCTGGTGCCGCAGTCGGTCGCGGTGTCCGAACGCGAGGCCGACGTCGCCGAGCGCGAGGCGGCCACGCTGGCGCAGCTCGGCTTCGAAGTCTCGCGCAGCGGCCCGCAGGCGCTGCTGCTGCGTGGCGTGCCGGCGCTGCTCGCGCAGGGCGACGTCGAGGCGCTGCTGCGCGACGTGCTCGCCGACCTGCGCGAGCACGGCGCCAGCCGCCGGGTCGCCGAGGCGCGCGACGAGCTGCTGGCCACCATGGCCTGCCACGCCGCAGTGCGCGCGCACCGCCGGCTGACCCTCCCCGAAATGAACGCACTGTTGCGCGAAATGGAAGCGACGGAGCGCTCCGGCCAATGCAATCATGGCCGCCCGACCTGGGCCCGCTTCAGCCTGGCCGAGATGGACAAATGGTTCCTGCGAGGACGCTGATGCCCCGATCCGCCCGCCTGCTGCTCGCCGCCGCCGCGCTCGCCGCGCTCGCCGCCTGCGACCGCCATCCCGAGGAGAAGCCCGCCACGATGGACGCCGCCGCCGTCGCCTTCCAGCACGACGAGGACGCCTGGCGCGCGCAGCGCCGCGCCACCCTGCTCAAGCCCGATGGCTGGACCAGCCTGGTCGGCCTGCACTGGATCGACCCGGGCGCGCATTACGTGGGCAGCGCGCCCGGCAACGGCATCCAGCTGGCGATGGGCCCGGCGCACCTGGGCATGCTCGAGCTGCGCGACGGCGTCTTCCGCCTGGTGCCCGACAAATCGGCCGCGCTCACCCTCGACGGCGCGCCGCTGGCCGCCCCCGCCACGCTGCGCACCGATGCCAGTCCGGCCGGCCCCAGCGTGGTCGGCTTCGACGACGGCAAGGGCAACGCGACGGTGATCGAGCGCAGCGGCCGCTTCGCGCTGCGCGTGCGCCACGCCGACGCGCCCTCGCGCACCGGGTTCACCGGCCTGGACTACTGGCCCGCCGACCACGGCTGGAAGATCGAGGGCCGCTTCATCCCGCATCCGCCCGGCCGCACGATGGAGATCGCCAACATCATCGGCAGCACCGATGCGATGGCCAACCCCGGCGTGGTCGAGTTCCAGCGCGACGGCAAGACCTACCGCATCGAGGCGCTGGACGAGGGCGAAGGCACGCTGTTCCTGGTGTTCGCCGACCGCACCAACGGCCACGGCAGCTATGGCGCCGGCCGCTTCCTCGACGCGCCCATGCCCGACGCGCAGGGCCGGGTGACGCTCGACTTCAACCAGGCGCGCAATCCACCGTGCGCCTTCACCGCCTTCGCCACCTGCCCGCTGCCGCCGCCGGAAAACCGGCTGGACCTCGCGGTGACCGCCGGCGAGAAGGCCTACCACACGCCCTCGCACGGCTGAGACGACGATGCGCCGCTTCCGCTTCCTGATGCCGGCCTGCGCCGCCGCCCTGCTGGCGGTGGGCCTGGCGTGCGCGCAACCGCCTTCGGTGGCCGTCGCGCCGCAGCCCCGGGCCGCTGCCACGCAGCCACCGGTGCCCTTGCTCTGGAAGGTGTCCGACGCCGACAACGCCGTCTACCTGCTCGGCTCCTTCCACCTGTTGCGGGCGTCGGACTATCCGCTTTCGCCCGACGTGGACGCGGCATTCAAGGACGCCAAGACGGTGGTGTTCGAGATCGCGCCGGAGGAGATGGATTCGCCCGCGCTCGCCATGCAGATGGGCCAGGCCGCGCTGCGCACCGACGGCCGCCAGCTCGACGCCGAGCTGCCGCCGGCCACGCGTGCCAGGCTCGCCGCATGGATCGAAGCGCACCAGGACGCGCTGCAGCAGGGGGGCGTGCCGGCGCAGATGCTGCAGCTGTTCGAGCCGTGGTTCGTCGGCCTGACCGTGAGCATGGTCGACATGGCCGGGCTCGGCCTGGACCCGAAGCTCGGCCTCGACCGCCATTTCTCCCAGGCGGCGAAGGCCGCCGGCAAGGCGACCGCGGGCCTGGAAACCGGCGCCCAGCAGATCGCCTTCCTCGACGGCATGGACCACGAGGAACAGCTGCAATTCCTCGCCGAGGCGCTGGACGAGTCGCGCGACGCCGGCGACGTCGAGCGCCTGCATGCCGCCTGGCGGCGCGGCGACGCCAAGGTGCTGTGGGAGGGCATGGCCGCCGACATGAAGCGCCGCTACCCCAAGCTGTACCAGCACGTCGACGTCGAGCGCAACGATGCCTGGGTGCCGAAGATCGCCCAGCGCCTCGACGCGCCCGGGCACGACGACACCCTCGTGGTGGTCGGCGCGCTGCACCTGCTGGGCAGCGACGGCGTGGTCGAGAAGCTGCGCGCGAAGGGTTACAGGGTCGAGCGCATCTGCACGGCCTGCCGTTGAGGCGGGCGCGGGCGGATCAGCGCGGGTCGCGCGCTTCCATCACGATGCAGTCGACCGGGCAGGCGGGCACGCATAGCTCGCAGCCGGTGCACAGGGGCTCGACCACCACGTGCATCAGCTTGCTGGCGCCGACGATCGCGTCCACCGGGCAGGCCTGGATGCACTTGGTGCAGCCGATGCAGTCCGCCTCGACCACCAGCGCGACCTGCGGCGGCTTGTGCGTGCCGCGCGCGCGGTCGTAGGGCTTCGGCGGCCGGCCGAGGACGCGGGCGAGGGCGAGCGCGCCGGCGTCCCCGCCGGGCGGGCACCGGTCGCTGTCGGCCTCGCCGCGCGCCATCGCCTCGGCGTACGGGCGGCAGCCCGGGAAGCCGCACTGGCCGCACTGGGTCTGCGGCAGCACGCGGTCGAGGCGGTCGGCGAGGTCGATCATCGGCAGGCCAGCGCAGAGGCGCGGGCGGAACGGTCGGGGCCGGCTACTTCACCGGCATGCCGGGCTGCGCGCCGCTGTCCGCGTCGAGCAGGAACAGGCCGCCGCCGTCGAAGCCGGCCGACAGGATCATCCCTTCGCTGACGCCGAAGCGCATCTTGCGCGGTGCGAGGTTGGCGATGAACACCACGCTGCGCCCGACCAGGCTGGCCGGCTCGCCGTAGCTCGCGCGGATGCCGGAGAAGATCTGCCGGCGGCCGAGCTCGCCGGCGTCGAGCTCGAAGCGCAGCAGCTTGTCCGAGCCCTCCACGAACTCGCACACCAGCACCTTGCCGATGCGCAGGTCGAGCCTGGCGAAATCGTCGATGGAGACGTGCTGGGCCTGCGCGGGCGTGGGCGCCGCGGGTTTGGCGGAGGCGGCGGTGCTGGCGGTCGCCGGGGCAGTGGTGGTGGCCTGCGCGGCGGGCTCGCCCGGCTGCAGGGTGTCCTTGCTGGCTTCGATCATGGCGTCGATCTGCTTGGGGTCGATGCGGGTGAAGAGGGGGGCGTAGGAGCTGGCCAGCGTGCGGCCTTGCAGCTCGGCGCGTTCGTCCAGCTTCGTCTGGATGCCGAGGAACTGCTCCGCCCTGGCGACCGTTGCGGGAAGGATCGGCTTGAGCACCCCGGCGATGTCCGCGAACCCCTGGAGTGCCGTACTGAGGACGACGTGCAATTCCTCCCGTCGCGCGGGATCCTTGGCGAGCGCCCATGGCGCCGTCTGCGCGATGTACTCGTTGACCTGGTCCGCGGCGGCCATCGCATTGCGCGCGACGGCGCCGAAGTTGTCTTCGGCGTATAGATCTGCGGCGATCGCGTACGTGTGGGCTGCGACGCTGCCGAGCACAGCGGTGCGCCGGGACCAGGTGTCTCCGAGCGCCTGTGCCTCGCTGGTGGGCGACGGTGG
>JBQCFN010000176.1:0-10071 GCA_051959035.1 Lysobacteraceae bacterium
CGCCCGAGCGAGCGCCTGCGGATCAGCGGCGAAGTGCTCCGTGTGGAGAGCGTGCGCGACCAGCGGCGGGTGGAAGGGCTCGATCCCCGACAGCGCGAAGTGCAGGTGCAGGCGAGCCTGCGCTGGTTCTACTGAGCGGCCGTTACTGCAGCGCGCGATCGGGTCGGAGCCCGCGCCCGTCGTCGTCGACCGCGGTGGAAAACAGCGTGTCGAGCCCGTCGAACTCCACCGCGCGCCAGCCCTCGATCACGCTGTCGCGCGCCTCGTCCCACGGCAATTCACGCCCCATGTAGGCCCAGCCCGAGGCGATGTGCGCCTCGTGCAGGCGCCAGTCCCCGTCCGGGAAGACCTGGCGGCACTTGCGGCCGTAGTGGCGGGCGAGCACGAACTGGATATTGCGGCGATCCATCAAGTACGGGGAACCTGTCCGTTGCGGGTTCGCGCGGATTCTCCTGATCCACGATGAGGACGGCGTCAGGCGCGCGGGGTCAGTTACATGAATTCCCAAGCCAGGCTCGCGATCGCTTGCGGCGGCATCCTGGCTGAATGCCCTGCGCTTCGGTTACCACGGCAACTCGGGCGACCGGTGGGTCGGCTCTCAGGACCAAGCGGCCCTGTTCAATAGCTACCTCACGCCGGAGGAAATCGCCTACCTCTACAACGGCGGCACCGGGATCAGCTACGCGACGCTCAAGGCGGCAGCCGGGTTCTAAGCGGCGACCGGGGCCGCGGCTGGCCTCTGCCGGAAGGCGCGCTCCACTGTGCGGTGCGAGACATGCGCCAGCAACAGCGAGCCGGCCAGCGTCCATGCCAGCGCGGTCGGCCACGGTTGTTCGTAGCGCACCAGCAGTGCAATCGGCCAGTGGAACAGGTAGACGCCGTAGGAGATGCGCCCGATGTAGGGCAGGGGCCGCAGCGTCAGCAGCTTCGCCCCCTGCATGGCCCACAGTACGAGGCACACACCCAGCCATTCGGCCGGGAAGCTGGTGAACGCCCTCGGCTGCTGCGACGCCAGCGCGGCAACCGCGAAGGGGATGGCGAGTAGCGCATAAGGCAAGCGCCCGCCCGGGCGCGGAGCGAGGGCCAGCAGGGACCCCAGCAGCAGCCCGGGCAGCCGGGTGTCGAAGCGGTAGTAGGCGTTCCAGTCGCCGAACGCGGCCATTTCGTGCAGCCGCCAGCCGGTCGCGGCGACGTAGGCGAGCACCAGCGCCAGCAAGGCCGTGCGGCGCGGCAACCGGCACAGCCCGATCACTGCCAACGGCCAGAGCAGATAGAAGTGCTCCTCGACCGACAGCGACCAGGTGTGCTTCAACACCTCGGCCATGTGGCCGAAGGCCGCCGTGTAGTCGGAGAGGTAGAGCAGGGCGATGCCCGCGTCACGCGGTCCGGGCGCAGGCGCCCACAGCGGTGCGAATGCCAGCGAGAGCGCGACCAGCAGGAACAGCGCGGGATAAAGTCGCCGTGCTCGACGCAGATAAAACGCTCCGAGTCGGATGCCGCCGGGCCTGCTGCTCGGCCTCGAGCAACGAGGTGATGAGGAAGCCGGACAGGACGAAGAACACGTCCACGCCGCCATGTCCGTTCTCGAAGCCCGGCACGTTGCAGTGGTGGGCGACCACCGCCAGCACGGCCAACGCACGGATGCCATCCAGGGCAGGGTTGTAGCGCATGCGCTGCAGCCTAACGGATGCTGGCTGCGCTGTCGGCAGGAAAGCCTGAACTAGGCGCTGGGCTTGCGCGGAGGCCGGGCCTGCTCGCGCTACTGGCCAGTGCGCTCGGGATTTTTATGGATAATTTTACGAAAGCCCGAAAACACGAAGGGCCTGCATTGCTGCAAGCCCTTGTCCTTGTGGCGTTCGCGGTGGTGGCCGGGGAGGGAATCGAACCCCCGACACGGGGATTTTCAATCCCCTGCTCTACCAACTGAGCTACCCGGCCATCGCGTGAAGGGCGCGATGATACGGAGGCCGGCGGCCGGGGGCAAGCCGCAATGCGTGCTGAATGCGTGGGCCCGGAGGCCTGCCGGGCGAGCGCGGGTGGCGCGATGATCGATCCGCCCCGCCGTGGGGCGCCCCGGAGAGGTGGCCGTCATGAAGACCTGGACCCTGTTGCCGCTCTTGTTGCTCGCGTCCGCCTGCGCGACGTCGGCGCCGCAGGCCGACAGTCCCGAACTGGCGCGCTACCGCGCCCATGCGGGAGCGCCCGTTCCGACTTTCAAGTACTTCGGCCATGGCCACGTGGAGAGCTGGAAGCCGTTCGGCGAACGCGCGCTGGCGGTCTGGACCCACCCCAACGAGGCCTACCTGATCGACCTCGACACGAACTGCACGGACCTGGACCGGGCGATGTCGATCGAGTTCACCGCGCATGCCGGCGTGGTCGGGACCAGCGACGACGTGCTGGTGCGCTATCCGGGCACGCACCTGCCGTGCCGCATCCAGACGATCCGTCCGCTCGACACCGCCGCGTTGCGCGACAGCAAGGCCAAGCCTGCCGATCAGGATTCCGGCACGTAACCGGCGGGTTTCGCCGCGTCGCCGCCGAACAGGAACTTTTCCATCTCGCCTTCGAGGAAGGCGCGGTGCCTGGGATCCAGCGGCGACAGCCGGTTTTCGTTGATGAGCATGGTCTGGTGGGCGAGCCACGCCGCCCATCCGGCCTTGCCGATGTGGTCGAACACGCGCTTGCCCAGCGGGCCGGGCCAGGGCACGAAATCCAGGCCTTCGGCCTCGCGCTTCTCGTATTCGCAGTAGACGCTGCGCGCAGTCATCCTGTGGTGGCCTCCAGCAGCTTGCGGATGGGCGCCGGGATGCCGAGCGCCTCGAGCGCACCGCGTTCCACCCAGCGCAGGCCGTCATTGTCGGCCACTTCCGCGCGCAGGGAAACGCCGTGCCAGCGCCGTGGCTGCAGCGCCAGCCGGTAGTGGGTGAACGCGTGGGCGATCGGCGGCAGCGGCGCGCCGGCGGCGTAGTCGCCGTGCACGTGGCGGGCGAACCAGGCGAGCGCATCTTCGTCGTGGGCGTGCTCCGGCAACGACCACAGCCCGGCCCATACGCCGGCCGGCGGGCGCCGCTGCAGCAGCACGCGGCCGGCGGCATCCTCCAGCAGCAGCGCGACCGCGCTGCGCTCGGGCAACGGTTTGCCGGGCCTGGGCGTGGGCAGCTCGGCGACGCGGCCCTCGCGGCGCGCGACGCAGCCGTCCTGCAGCGGGCATGGCAGGCAGGCCGGGTCCGCGCGCGTGCACAGCGTCGCGCCGAAATCCATCTGCGCCTGGGTGTAGTCGGCCAGCCGCGCCTGCGGCAGGTGGCCTTCGGCGCATGCCCACAGCCGGCGTTCGACCGCGGGCAGCCCGGGCCAGCCGGCGACGCCGTGCCAGCGCGCGAGCACGCGCTTGACGTTGCCATCGAGGATCGGGAAACGGTCGCCCCAGGCCTGCGCGAGGATCGCGCCGGCGGTGCTGCGGCCGATGCCGGGCAGGGCCATCAATGCATCGAGGTCGCGCGGCAGTTCGCCGCCGTGGCGCTCCACGCACGCCCGCGCCGCCGCGTGCAGGTTGCGCGCGCGGGCGTAGTAGCCCAGGCCCGACCACAGCGCGAGCACGTCGTCGAGCGGCGCCGCGGCGAGCGCGCGCAGGTCCGGCAACGCGGCCATGAAGCGCGCGAAATAGGGCACGACGACGCCGACCTGGGTCTGCTGCAGCATGATCTCCGACACCCACACCCGGTAGGGCGTGCGCGGGTGCTGCCAGGGCAGGTCGTGGCGGCCGTGGTGGTCGAACCAGGCGAGCAGGCGCGCGGCGAAACCGTCGGCGTCAGTGGACATCCGGCGCGGCTCCGTCGTCGATCGTCGCTTCGACGCCCTCCAGTTGCGCTCCGGCGACGTCCAGGCGCGGCGCCGACAACGTGCCGGACAGCGGCGGCAGCGGCGAGCCGTCGCCGGGATCGAGCCACTGCAGCACGGCCGGCAGGCGGAAGCGCGCATCGAAGCGGGTCGCGTCGCGCGCCAGCTGCAGGCGCGCCGGCGCGCTGAAGTCCGGCGTGCCGGCGTAGTCGAGTGCGAACGGCAGCGGCGACGTGGAGCGGTCCAGCGGCGCGGGCAGCGCCGGCCACGCCGAGGGCCAGTCCGCGAGGCGGCCGTGCAATCGCACGACGAGGCGCCGCCGCCACGCCAGCGCGGCCTGGGCGCGCAGCCGCGGCACGAGGTCGCCCGCGTCGCCGCGCGTGCCGTGCAGCACCAGCGTCGCCGGCGCGAGGACCAGCGCCGGCGCGAGCCGCAGCGGCCCATGCGCGCCGAGCGCGAAGGGGACGCGCGTCGCGCCGCTTGCATAGGTCGCGGCGAGGCCGATGCGCGCCGGTCCCAGCGAAGGCGCGTTCCCCAGGCGCAGCGGGCCGGACACCGTGAGTCGCGCCGGCAGCCTCCAGTCCCGCCCGTGCTCGACGCTGGCCTGGCCGACGAGAGCGAAGCCGGTCGCGCGCGATTCCAGCAGCGCCTGCGGGCGGATCACGGCGATGGCCAGGTCCATCGCCACCGACAGCGGCGGCGCGAGCAGGCGGCCGCGCAGGCGCGCGCGCAGCGGTTCGGCAGGCTGCACGCGCGGCGCGTCGAGGGCGATGTCATCGATGCGCCAGCCCACGCCGAGCAGCGTGCCGTCGCGCACGCGCAGGCCGGACTCGAAGCTGGGCAGCCGGGTCGTCTTCGTCGGCGGGCGGCTCGCCAGCCAGTGCTGCAGGGCGGGCAGGTCGAGCACCGGCGCGTCGAGTTCGAGCCGGATCGCCTCCAGCACGTCGCCGCGCGCGCGCAGCGTCGACCACGGCAGCGACAGGTAGAGCCGGGACGCGCGCAGCAGCGGCGTGCCGGCGCCGGGTTCGCGCGCGACCACGTCGCGCAGCACCAGCGTCGGCGTGCCGCGCAGGCGGTAGTCGCTGCCGGCGCCGGCGCTGATCTCCAGGCCGAGCGCCTGGCCCGCCCCGCGCAGCAGCAGGCCGGTCGCGGTGCGTGGCCGCAGCACCAGCGCGAGCGCCAGCAGCAGGAGCAACAGCGCCAGCGGCACTCCGATCGCGAAGCGCGCGCGCCACGAACGCCGCGCGGGGCTGCCTGCTGCCGGCGTCGGCCTAGCGGTTGCCATGCAGGCTCCCGCCGCGGTGCGCGCAGTGCATGCGGGCGATGGCCGCCGCCGGCATCAGCTGCCGAGCGATTCGGGCAGCAGCGCGTCGACGAAGGCCTCCGCGTCGAACACGCGCAGGTCTTCCGGCCGCTCGCCGATGCCGGCGAAGCGGATCGGAATGCCGAATTCGCGCGCCAGCGCGAACACCACGCCGCCCTTGGCCGTGCCGTCGAGCTTGGTCACCACCAGCCCGGTCACGCCCACCGCGGCGTTGAACTGGCGCAGCTGCGACAGCGCGTTCTGGCCGGTGGTGCCGTCGATCACCATCAACACTTCGTGCGGCGCGGCGGGATCGAGCTTGCCGAGCACGCGGCGGATCTTGCCGAGCTCGGCCATCAGGCCCTGCTGGGTGTGCAGGCGGCCGGCGGTGTCGGCGATCAGGACCTGGGTGCCGCGCGCCTTCGCGGCCTGCAGCGCGTCGAAGGCGACCGAGGCGGGATCGGCGTTCTGGCCCTGCGCGACCACGGCCACGCCGTTGCGCTCGCCCCAGGCCTGCAGCTGCGCGACCGCGGCGGCGCGGAAGGTATCGCCGGCGGCGAGCATCAGCGAGCGGCCCTCGTCCTTGAAGCGCCTGGCGAGCTTGCCGATCGTGGTGGTCTTGCCGACCCCGTTGACGCCGACGGTGAGCAGCACGAACGGCTGTGCCGACGGATCGATCACCAGCGGCTTCGCGACCGGCTGCAGCAGCGCGACGAGGTCGGCGCGCAGCGCGGCGAGCAGCGCGTTGGCATCGGCGAACTCGCGCGCCTTCATCCGCCTGCGCAGGTCCTCGACCAGGTCGGTGGTCGCGCCGACGCCCACGTCGGCGGTGAGCAGCGCGGTTTCGATCTCGTCGAGCAGCTCGTCGTCCAGGCGCGGATTGCGCGAGAACAGCCCGCCCAGGCTGCGCGCGAAGACGCTGCCGCGCAGGCGTTCGCGCCAGCCGGGGCGGCCGGGCGCGGCCGGCGGGGCGTCGGCGTCGGCCTCGGGCTCGGGCTCGCGCTCGGGGTCGGGCTCGGGCTCGGGCAGTTGCATCGGGGCAGGCGCGACCCGGGCCGATTCGGCTGGCGCGGCGGACGGCTCCGGCGCGACGGCGGAGGGCGCGGGCGGTTCGGTCTGTTCGGTCGGGGCGGGAGCGGCGGGCGCGCCGGGAAACGCGGCGGCCAGTTCCTCGATGCTGTACTGCGGGCTGCCCGATTCGGGCTTCTTGCGCCGGAAGAAACTCACCATCGTCGGGTCATCGCGCAGAATGTCGCGCATGGTAGCACCCGTCCCCATGGACTCCCGATGAGCGCGCCCCGCCAGCGCGGCGCGGCGCCGGGCCACGTGCGCATCGTCGGCGGCGAGTGGCGCGGCACGCGCCTGCCGGTCGCGGACGCGCCGGGCCTGCGGCCGACCGCCGACCGCGTGCGCGAGACGCGGTTCACCTGGCTGCAGCCGCGGCGGCACGGCGCGCGCGTGCTCGACCTGTTCGCCGGCAGCGGTGCGCTCGGGCTGGAGGCGCTGTCGCGTGGCGCACGCGAGGCCTGGCTGGTGGAGCGCGATCCACGCCAGGCCGAGTCGCTGCGGGGCACGATCGCGCGGCTGCACGCGGAGACGCGCGCGCACCTTGTCCAGGCCGACGCATTGGCGTGGCTGCGCGCCCCGCTGCACGGGCGGTTCGACATCGTCTTCCTGGATCCGCCCTTCGCCGCGGGGCTGTGGCGGGAGGCGCTCGCCGAGTTGCCGCCATGGCTGGCCGCGGACGCATGGCTGTACCTCGAGGCGCCGGTCGAGGCCGCGCCCGCGCCGCCGGCGGGCTGGCTGCCGCACCGCGAGGGCCGCACCCGCGAGGTGCGCTACGCACTGTACCGGCGGGCCGCTGCTACACTTGCCGCCGAGTCCACCGCCGACGACGCAGCGACGGAATGAGCGTGCTACGTACCCGCATCGCGGTCTATCCGGGCACCTTCGATCCGATCACCAACGGGCATGTCGACCTCGTCGACCGCGCCGCGCCGCTGTTCGAGCGCCTGGTGGTCGGCGTCGCCGAAAGCCCCGGCAAGGGGCCCGCCCTCGCGCTGGACCTTCGCGTGCGGCTGGCGCGCGAGGCACTGGCGTCCCACCCCAACGTCGAAGTCCGCGGCTTCAACGGACTGCTGGCGCATTTCGTCGCCGACCTCGGCGCGGGCGTGCTGCTGCGCGGCTTGCGCGCCGTGTCCGACTTCGAATACGAATTCCAGCTGGCAAGCATGAACCGCCACCTGATTCCCGGCGTGGAGACGCTGTTCCTCACCCCGGCCGAGCAGTACGGCTTCATTTCGTCGTCGCTGGTGCGCGAGATCTCGCGCCTGGGCGGCGACGTGTCGGCCTTCGTGCCGCCCGCGGTCGCGCAAGCGCTGCTGGCGGAACGGGGCGGCAACGCCTAGCGGCTTCCGCGTCGGAAGCCGGCACGCCACGGAGGGCGTGCGGGAGCCTCCGCGCGAGCGGGGGCCGCAGGACACCGCGCCGGGCGATCGACGGCACGGTGCGCACGCGCGGGCCCGGAGGGCGGGTGCGTGCCCACAACCACATTTCCGGGGAAACGCAATGAAACTCCTGTCCCGCCTCATGCTGATCGCCTGCCTGGTGCTGCCGTTCGCCGGCTGCAAGAAGGAGGAAGCGCCCCAGGCCGCCGCCGCGCCGCCGATGGCCGCGCCGACCAACGACGACGCCAACGCCTGGCGCGCCTACCTGCAGGACGTGGTGCCGCGCCACATGGGCAACATCTCCAACCCGCCCTACGTGTATTTCCTGCCGGGCGAGAGCACGCCGGACTTCGACGACGTCGACATGCGCCTCGCGCAGAAGGCGAAGGAAGACGTCGGCCGCGGCATCGTCTCCGGCAACCTGCTGGCGTTCGGCTCGCCGGCCTCGGCCAAGATGGCCGACCTGGTCATCGGTGCGTTCAAGGACGTGCCGCCGGGTTCGATGAAGGGCGTCAAGGTGCTCTTCATCGGCAAGCCGGAGGACGCCGACCGGGTCAAGGCCGCGGTCGAGCCGGCCGGGGTGGACTACACCTTCGTCGAGGCGAAGTAGGCCGCGCGGATCCCCGCGGGCTGATCGGAAGAACGCCGGCGCGAGCCGGCGTTTTCCGTTGGGCCCGGCAGCGCTGCCCGGCGCCCGCGAGCCGCGGGGAGTAACATGGCAGGCCCGTTCGCAGGCGGCGTTCCCGCCGACGCTCCATCCATGTCGCTGCGAATCACCGAACTGTGCGTCAACTGCGACGTCTGCGAGCCGGTCTGCCCGAACAAGGCGATCCGCCAGGGCGAGGCCATCTACGTCATCGATTCCGACCGCTGCACCGAGTGCGTCGGCCATTTCGAGGAGCCGCAATGCGTCGTCGTCTGCCCCGTGGAATGCATCGAGCCGGACCCGGCGCACCCGGAGGACGAGGCGCAGCTGCTGGCCAAGCTGCTGCGGCTGCAGGCGGAAACGCCCGCCTGAGCGGCGGCTGGGCGCGGCGCATCGTCGCGGCCTGCGCGCTGTGGCTGCTGCTGGCGCTGCCGGGCCTCGCGCAGGCGCCCGTCGCGTCCGGTACCCCTGCAACGCCCGCCGCGGCCCATCCGCCCGGCGCGGCCATCGCCAGCGGCCACGCGCTCGCCACCGAGGCGGGCCTGCAGGTCCTGCGCGCCGGCGGCAACGCGTTCGACGCGGCGGTGGCGGTGTCGTCCACGCTGTCGGTGGTCGAGCCGATCAGCTCGGGCCTGGGTGGCGGTGGCTTTTTCCTGCTGCACGACGCGAAAAGCGGCCGCGACGTGTTCCTCGACGCGCGCGAGACCTCGCCCGGGGCAGCCACGCCCGCGGCCTACCTCGATGCGCACGGCCAGCTCGATCCGGACCGCGCGCAGAACGGGCCGTGGTCGGCCGGCATCCCCGGCCTGCCGGCGGCGCTGGTCGAGCTTGCGCAGCAATACGGGCGCCTGCCGCTGGTGACGTCGCTCGCCCCGGCCATCCGCATCGCCCGCGAAGGCTTTCCCGTCTACCGGCGGCTGGAAACCGGCTATGCCAGCCGGCGTAGCGTGATGGAACGTTATCCCGGCACGCGCGCGGTGTTCCTCGCCGACGGCACGCCGCCGAAAACCGGGGAAATCCTCCGCCAGCCCGACCTCGCGCGCACGCTCGAACAGCTCGCCACGCACGGCCGCGACGGCTTCTACAAGGGCGAGGTCGCGCGCAGGCTGATCGCCGGCGTGCAGGCGGCGGGTGGCCGCTGGACCGCCGACGAGCTGGCGAACTACCAGGTGAAGTACCGCGCGCCGCTGCGCCTGCGCTACCACGACTGGGACATCACCACCGCGCCGCCGCCATCCTCCGGCGGCATCGCGCTGGCGGAAATCCTGCAGATGGCCAGCGGCTGGGACCTGCGCAGGCTCGACGCCGCGCACCGCGTGCACATCCTCACCGAGGCCATGCGCCGCGCCTACCGCGACCGCACGATCTGGCTCGGCGACCCGGACTTCGTGCAGGTGCCGGTGGCGCGCCTGGTGAGCCCCGACTACGCCGCCGGGCTGCGCGCCACCATCCATCCGGACAGGGCGACGCCGAGCGCGCTGCTGCCGGGCCAGCCCGCGCCGCTGGAGGACGACGAGACCACCCACTTCGCGATCATCGACCGCGACGGCAACCGGGTGTCGGCGACGCAGACGGTGAACCTGCTGTACGGCTCGGGGCTGGTGCCGCCCGGCACCGGCGTCCTGCTCAACGACGAGATGGACGACTTCGCGCTGAAGCCGGGCACGCCGAACGCCTTCGGCGTGATGGGATTCGCCGCGAACGCGCCGCAACCGGGCAAGCGCATGCTGAGCTCGATGACGCCCACGTTCATGGAATCGGCCGACAAGGTCGTCGCGCTCGGCGCGCCGGGCGGCAGCCGCATCATCACCGAGGTGCTGCTCGGCATCCTCGGC